>NZ_JAQMSE010000174.1:0-28905 GCF_028330045.1 Aphanizomenon sp. CS-733/32 | reverse complement strand
GTTGTGATTTTAGGTACTTACAGATCCCCCTAACCCCCCTTGTTAAGGGGGGAAATAGAGTCAAAGTCCCCCTTGTTAAGGGGGATTTAGGGGGATCTGAAAAAATTTGATACACCATGAGAGACTTTTCAAACACCCTCTTAAGAAAACAAAGATTCAAGATTACGATATCCATTAACAACCCGAATAATTTCCACATCATCTTTTATCAACCGATAGAAAATAATATAAGGATTTACAGATATTCCTCGCAATTCAGGCAAAATTTCAGCATAGCTACGCCCCATGTTAGGAAATTGTGCTAACACTTGACATTTTTGTTCAATATTATTTAGAAATTGATTTGCAGACTCTAAATTGAAACCTGATAAATAATCACAAATTTCATTGATATCTTCTATTGCCTGATCTGTTAAACTGTAATTACTCATTGCGAAGATTCACCTTTTTTAGCAAGTTTTTCTCGCAATTTAGCAAAAGCAACATCACCATTAGTCAATTGTCTCCTATTAGCTTGTTCAATACCCACATCTACTTTTTTACGGGTTTCGTCTAACCATTGTTCATAATGTTTATCTCTTTCCTCTAATAATTGCAAAGCTGCTACAATTACCTGATAGGCATTTTCATATTTACCAGTTTGCAATTTCGCTTGAATTAACTGTTCCTGTTCTGGTTGAAGGCTAATATTCATAGTCATAAATACCAAAATTGATGAATTTAACAACTTGAGGATTGAGTATTAATCATTGTAACCTATTATTAATTGTTATTATAACTAAAGCAATAATAAAAAAGCACAAAAAAACAACTATGATACAACAACCGATACAAGTAATTGGCGGTGGACTCGCAGGAACAGAAGCCGCATGGCAAATAGCCCAGGCAGGAATACCCGTAATTCTTCACGAGATGCGCCCTAAACGCTTCAGCCCTGCCCATCATACCGAAAATTTGGCAGAATTGGTCTGTAGTAACTCTTTCGGGGCTATGGCGAGCGATCGCGCTGCCGGTCTATTACACGCAGAATTACGCCAACTCGGTTCTATTGTCATCTCTAAAGCAGATGAACACGCAGTCCCCGCTGGAGGGGCTTTAGCGGTAGATAGAGGGCAATTTGGGGAAGATTTGACCAAAACCCTAGCCAATCACCCTTTAATTGATTTTCGTCGCGGGGAAGTTACCGCCATTCCCGAAGGTATCGTTGTTTTAGCCTCTGGACCTTTAACCAGTCCTGATTTAGCCGCAGATTTACAGCGGTTTACGGGGATGGAATATCTCAACTTTTTTGATGCTGCAAGTCCAATTATTGTCGGAGATTCTATTAATAAAGATATTGCATTTATGGCTTCTCGCTATGATAAAGGTGAAGCAGCTTATCTGAATTGTCCGATGAATAAAGAGCAGTATTTACAATTTAGAGAAGCACTTTGTCAAGCAGAACAAACAGAATTAAAAGACTTTGAAAAGGAAACAGCGAAATTTTTTGAAGCTTGTTTACCAATTGAAGAAATGGCCAGAAGAGGTGAAGATACCATGCGTTATGGTCCCCTCAAACCAGTGGGTTTATCTGATCCTCGCAATGGAGAACGTAACTATGCGGTAATTCAATTACGACAAGAAGATAAAGCCGGTCAACTTTGGAATATGGTTGGTTTTCAAACTAATTTGCGCTGGGGTGAACAAAAACGAGTTTTTCAAATGATTCCTGGTTTAGAAAAAGCCGAATTTGTCAGATTAGGAGTCATGCACCGTAATACTTTTTTAAATGCACCACAGTTAATGTCTGCAAGTTTGCAATTTAAAGAACGTCCAACGTTATTGGCTGCGGGACAATTAATCGGGACAGAAGGTTATACCGCTGCATCTGCGGGAGGTTGGTTAGCGGGAACAAATGCAGCTAGGTTAGCTTTAGGAAAAGAACCCCTAATTTTGCCCGTGACAACCATGATGGGGGCTTTATTTGAGTTTATCAGATCCGCTGCTCCTAAGCATTTTCAACCAATGGCTCCTAATTTTGGAATTGTTCCAGATTTAGGTGTGAAAATCAAGAGTAAACCAGAAAAATATGGACGTTACCGGGATAGATCCTTAGCAGATTTGGCAACTTGGAAAAGGGAAAATCTAGCCGTTTAAATCAGACATTTGATGATCAATAATGTAGAGACGTTCCATGAAACGTCCATATCATCAAATTTAGGACTGACGCAAAAAAACCCTCAAACCCTGATTTCTCTGTGTCCTCTGCGTCCTCTGCGGTTCGTTCTTAGTTTAAGATAAAGCTGTATAGAATAAGATATCAAGAATTATTGACCGCAGATAAACGCAGATAAACGCAGATAAATGATGATGATTATTCTGTGCAGCTTCAGATAAAATTGGTATAAGTTGTGAAAATCAAGGTTAGAATGACAAAATTATATTGTGCTTGAAACTATAGAAATTGTCAAAACAACTAACTAACAACGTGTTTCCCGGTTCAGTCATCAAATTAGATAATGGCTTGACATTCATTCACCAAGAGATATCCACTACATCCGTAGTGGTAGCTGACGTTTGGGTGCGTGCGGGAACTAACCTAGAACCAGAACCTTGGTTTGGCATGGCACATTTTCTAGAACACATGATTTTTAAGGGTACACCAAACCTGCTGCCTGGAGAATTTGATTATCACATTGAAAAAATCGGCGGGGTGAGTAATGCCGCAACTAGCCACGATTACGCCCATTATTCCATTACAACTGCGGCTAATCATCTAGAGCATACTCTCCCCCATTTAGGCGAATTACTCCTGAATGCAGCCATTCCTGACGATGAATTTATCAGAGAACGGGATGTAGTGCTAGAAGAAATCCGTACTTACAATGATGATCCTGATTGGGTGGGTTTTCAATCTCTTGTGAAAAATATTTACCAACATCACCCTTATGGACGTTCTGTGCTGGGGACTGAGCCAGAATTAATGCAGCATTCCCCGGAAGCTATGCGCTGTTTTTATCGCACTCACTATCAACCAGAAAATATGACTGTGGTTGTGGTGGGGGGGATTGGTGAAAAAGCTGCGCGGGAGTTGGTAAACCGGACATTTGCAAATTTTCCTCAACGGGATAATTGTCCCCAATTTACCAAAGTTGCAGCACCGGTAATTAAAGGAATTCGTCGTCATGAGTTAATTTTACCTAGACTAGAACAAGCACGGTTAATGATGGGTTGGAAAGTTCCGGGTGCGGAACAATTGCGGGCTGTTCATGGTTTAGAATTATTATCAGCACTGTTAGGAGCAGGGAGAATTTCTCGGTTAGTATCTGATTTGCGGGAAGAAAAGCAACTTGTACAGGACATTTGCTGTGATTTCTCGTTACAGAAAGAATCAAGTTTACTGACAATTACAGCTTGGTTAGAATCAGAATATCTGGAACGAGTTGAAGAGTTGATTTGTAATCATTTACAAGCATTACAAAATCAAGAAATTAGCACGTCAGAACTAAATCGTATTCAAAGGTTTCTATGTAATGATTATGCTTTTTCTACAGAAACGCCAAATCAGCTAACTAATTTTTATGGTTATTATCATACCATTGCTAACGCTGAATTAGCTGTTACCTATCCTCAAGAAATCCAGTCTTTCCATCCTCAAGAACTGCAAAAATTAGCTCAACAGTATCTTTCACCAGCTAATTATGCCGTGACAATTCTCCAACCTTGTTAGTTATTAACCTGTGAAATTAAAAATGCAAACTATTAATAGTCGCTCTCTAATTCATCGCACTGTATTAAGTAATGGCATTGTTTTATTAGTATCAGAAAATCAGGCTGCTGATATTATTGCGGGGCGGATTTTTATTCGCGCTGGTAGTTGTTATGAACAGCGAGAAAAAGCTGGGTTAGCGCATTTGTTATCGGCGGTAATGACAAAGGGATGTGATGGTTTATCGAGTTTAGAAATTGCGGAAAAAGTTGAGTCTGTGGGGGCTAGTTTAGGGACAGATGCGGCTACAGATTATTTTGTGCTATCTTTGAAAACTGTAACTGCTGATTTTATTGATATTTTAACATTAGCTGGACAATTATTGCGATCGCCTACTTTTCCCGAAAATCAAGTAGAACTAGAAAAACGGTTAGCAATCCAAGATATTCGTTCCCAAAAGGAGCAGCCTTTTAACCTGGCTTTTGAACAACTGCGTCAGGTAATGTACCCAAATCATCCCTACTCGCTGTCAGTTTTAGGTGATGAAACAACCATGAGTAGCATTACCCGTGATGATTTAGTAGAATATCATCAAACTCATTTCCGTCCTGATAATATTGTCATTAGCATTGCTGGACGCATTACAGCAACAGAAGCGGAGAAATTGGTAACTAAGATTTTTGGTGATTGGGAAATCCCAAATTCCGCCCAACCAACTCTTGATTTACCACCTATTACTGCATCACCTAAACCCTGTCTTAAACCTTTAAATACTCAACAATCAATTATTATGTTGGGTTATTTAGGACCATCAGTAACTAACCCAGAATATGCGGCTCTCAAATTACTGGCTACCTATTTAGGCAATGGTCTTTCTAGTCGTTTATTTGTAGAATTACGAGAAAAGCAAGGGTTAGCTTATGACGTATCTGCTATTTATTCAACTCGACTTTTTCCCGCTGCCTTTGTAGTTTATATTGGCACTGCACCGGAAAATACCAAAATTGCTTTTAATGGACTCCGCCAAGAAGTAGAATTATTATGTACCACCGAACTATCAGCGGAAGCGTTACAAACTGCTAAAAACAAAATTATCGGTCAATATGCGTTAGGTAAACAAACTAATGGACATATTGCTCAAATATATGGCTGGTATGAAATTTTAGGTTTAGGAATTGAATTTGATCAAAAGTTTCCCGAATTAATTAATAATGTGACTGCAACTGAAGCAATTACCGCCGCTCGTAAATATTTACAAGCACCTTATCTGTCTTTAGTTGGACCAGAAGAAGCCATTCAGACGGCTACTTTCTAAAACCTTAAATATGGTTTGCTGATAGCGTAGCGTGGCGTATTAATCCTGATTGGGCGCAGTCCTTGCGCCCCTACCTCCTAGCCCTAATCAAAAGACTTTTTCAGCAACTTTTAATTAAACCTTTGTCCAAAGCTACCATTACAGCTTGAGTTCGATGGCTGACATCTAACTTGTGTAAAATAGTATGAACATGAACTCTAACTGTTCCCGATGTAATATATAATAAATTAGCGATTTCTTGATTAGTTTTTCCTGTGGCGATCAAAGAGAGAATTTCTAACTCCCGATGAGTGAGAGGATGATAGGATGTATCATCTCCATGAGGCTGTTCTCCATGATAACCAGAACGAATTTCTTGAGTTGCGGTTTCATCCCACCAGGAAGCACCGGCGGTAACTGAACGCAAAGCTAAAACTAATTTTTCCGCAGCGATACCTTTAAGACAATAACCTTGAGCGCCAACGGCAATTAACTGAGAAATCAAGGATTTTTGAGAATGGGAAGTAAGAATTAAAACTGGTAATTTGGGATACTGTAACTTTATTTGCTGACAAGCCTCAATACCGCCAATTCCAGGTAGTCCTACGTCTAAAAGTACCACATCTACAGGATGTTGTTTAACCAATTCAATAGCGGTTTCACCATCTTCAGCTTCAGCAATAACTTCTAATCCTGTTTCTTGTTGTAGTCGCACGTGCAAACCCAAGCGAAAAAGTTCATCATCTTCGACTAAAAGAATTTTGATAGAGGTAGATAGCATTTCAGATGATTAAGAATAATTAATTAGGAAGAATAGGCAGCTTAAAGGCAAAAATAGCACCATGAGGTAATCTATTTTCTGCCCAAATTGTACCATCATGAGCTTCAATAATTTGTCGAGATAGGTAAAGACCTAAACCAGAACCTTTTCCTTGACTAATTCCTTGATAAAATCTGGTAAATAAGTGAACAAACTCCTCTGATTGAATACCAGCACCCCTATCTACAATTTTTACGACTTGATAGGAAGATGTTGTTTGTAAAATAATTTCAATCCGCTCACCACGACGAGAATGATTAATAGCATTAACTATCAGATTACTAAAAACTCGTTGTAATTGTAAAGCATCACCATTTACCCATAAGGATTTTTTCCAATCAGAATCACCATAATTAAATGAGAAATAAACACGACGATTTACGGCTAATTCTCTGAGAGTGGAAGTAACATCTTCCGCTAAAATAGTCAAATCCACAGGAGCTAAATTTAATTTAATACCTTCTGTATCATTGCGATAAACATCTAACAAGGTTTCTACTAATTGCAAGGAAGTTGAATGACTACGTGCCATTGTGGCTAAAACAGTTTGTTGACGGAGGGAAACTGCACCAAATTTTTCTTGTTGAAAAGCCTTAATAGTTTCTATGGCTCCTAAAAGTGGAGTTTTTAAATCATGGGTAAGAGTAGAAACAAAATCTTCTCTGATTCTGGCTAATTGTTCTTGTGATTGTAACTTTGATTGTTGTTGAATAATTGCATCTTGGGAAAGACGTAATCTATCGCTTAAAAAGCCAGTGATGATTAGTGCTACAATAGCGATCGCTCGATTAGCAATTGTATAAAAATGAATCTCCTCGCTGCCAGGTAAACCCAGATTCAAAATCGTTAAAAACACAGACATAAAAGTTGTTTGGATAGTAGCAATTCGCCCAAACCAGAAACTAGCTAATAAAATCGCCCCAGTGTAGAGATATCCAAATACATAATCATTTGGTGTGGAAAACTCCATAACTATAATTATCAAAAAAAGCATAAAAATAGTTAAAAATTTCATTGATAAATAAGTCATAAGAATAGGGAATTTCATGATTCGTAAATAACTAATAGAATAAGGTTTCAGATCCCCGACTTCTTTAAGAAGTCGGGGATCTTTTTGTTCGTTTAGAAAAAACTAAACACCATAAACGCCAGATATAGAAAAAATAAACATCCAGCTAAACACAAAATATACCTTGCGAATCTTGTTTTTAGTTACAAAGCAATGAATTATAGAAATTGGTTATTCAATCAGACTATATTCTTAGTCTAAAATTATGATTCAAGGATGGATACAAATAGCATTAACTCTACTCATAGTAGTAGGCATTACACCTACCTTGGGAAAATATATGGCGCGTATTTACCAAGAACAGAGGACAATTCTCGACCCTATATTTGACAAACTTGAAAGATTAATTTACCTGCTCATTGGTGTTCATAGTAAACAAGATATGACCGCTTGGCAATATGCAGCAGCCATATTTTACAGCAACTTAGTTATGGGATGTTTAATATTTTTCATCCTCATAAATCAAGCATGGCTACCTCTCAACCCCACACAAATTGGTGGGATGACCTGGGATACAGCTTTACATACAACCATATCATTTCTGACCAACACAGATCAACAACATTATTTAGGAGAAACTTATCTCAGTTATGGTAGTCAAATTTGGGGAATTGGCTATTTAATGCTTACTTCCGCCGCCACAGGACTAACGGTAGGTATAGCATTTATTAGAGGATTAACAGGCAGACCGTTAGGCAATTTTTATGTAGATTTAATTCGTTCAATGACGCGAATATTGTTACCCATAAGTATAGTAGGAGCAATATTCCTAATAATAGCGGGAGTACCAGAAACATTAGCCGGACCAGCAGTATTTCCCACCTTAGAAAATCCTAGCATTAGTCAGGCGATCGCTCGCGGACCAGTTGCCCATTTGGAAATTATCAAACAACTAGGAGAAAACGGCGGCGGATTTTTTACTATCAATTCTGCCCATCCTTATGAAAACCCCAACGGATTTTCTAACCTCATAGAAATCATCGCCATGTTGTTAATTCCCACATCCCTAATTTACACCTATGGAATATTTGCCAACAACAGCAAACAAGCCTGGTTAGTTTACAGCATGGTAGGCATAATTTTCATTATCTTTATTATCATTACCGCCATAGGAGAATATAACGGCAACCCAGCTATAAACGCCATTTTAGGAAGTACACAACCCAACTTAGAAGGCAAAGAAATCAGATTTGGTTGGGCGCAATCTTCCCTATTTATAGTTGCGACAACTGCCACAATGTGTGGAGCAATTAATAGTTTAATTGATTCATTTATGCCCAACGGTGGTTTTGTTACCTTTGCCAATATGTTTCTCCAAATCATTTGGGGCGGACAAGGAACAGGAACAGCTTATTTATTTACCTACCTCATATTAACCGTCTTTGCTACAGGCTTAATGGTAGGCAGAACACCAGAATTTTTAGGCAGAAAAATCGAAAAACGCGAAGTTGTCCTGGCCAGTTTTTTGATTCTTTTAGTACATCCCATTGCCATCATGATACCAGCCGGAATCACCCTAGCTTTTCCCGACCAACTAGCAGGAATCAGTAACCCCGGTTTTCATGGTTTTGCTCAAGTGCTGTATGAATATACCTCAGCCGCAGCAAACAACGGTTCTGGACTCGAAGGTTTAGGAGACTCCCAACCATCACCTTTAGCCATAGCTATGGGAGCAAAACCCACTATCACCGCTTTATGGTGGAACCTCAGTGCCAGTTTTAGTCTTCTTGCAGGGCGTTTTGTCCCCATTACAGGCTTATTGTTACTAGCAGATAATATGTCTCGTAAACCAAGCGTACCCTTGACGACAGGGACTTTACGGACTGATACGGGATTATTTACTAGTGTCACTGCTGGAATAATTTTGATTTTGGGTGCATTGACGTTTTTTCCGGTTTTGGCTTTTGGTCCTATCGGGGAAGCATTTTGGATCGCTAAAGGATTATAAGTTAAAGTCTCACGCAAAGGCGCAAAGGCGCAAAGATAGAAAGAATAAAGATATGACAAATAATCTTCGTCTTCCTCATGGAACTCGTGACTCCCGCAAGCATACACCGAAAGCAAATATGCAGGGATTGTATCAAAGAGCTATTCGTGAGTCATTTATCAAGCTTGACCCCCGCATTTCTGTCAAAAACCCGGTGATGTTTATTGTTTGGGTGGGGACAATAGTGGTGTTTTTGGTAACACTTGACCCTAATTTATTTGGCACTGTTAAGGCTGATATTAATCAACAACGACTGTTAAATGGGATCATTACTCTGATTTTGTTTTCCACTGTTTTGTTTGCTAATTTTGCGGAAGCTGTGGCGGAAGGAAGGGGTAAGGCGCAAGCTGATACTCTCAGAGCTACCCGTTCCGATACTATGGCTCGGAAAATTTTACCTAATGGGGTGATTGAAACTACTAACTCTACGGAATTACGTAAGGGGGATTTAGTGAAAATCATTGCAGGTGATATGATTCCCGCTGATGGAGAAGTTACTCAAGGTATGGGTTCTGTTGATGAGTCAGCCATTACGGGAGAATCTGCCCCTGTACTCAAACAACCGGGTACGGATATTGCTAGTTCGGTTACAGGTGGTACACGCTTACTTTCCGATGAGTTGGTAATTCGCATTACTGCTGATCCCGGTCAAGGTTTTATTGATAGAATGATTTCTCTGGTAGAAGGTGCAGAACGCAGTAAAACACCTAATGAAATTGCTTTAACTGTGCTGTTGGCAGTTCTTACCCAGGTGTTTTTAATTGTAGTTTCTACTCTTCCTCCTTTTACTGGTTATATCGCTAATTTTATTAGTGTGGTGTTTGGGGAAGAGGCAGGGAATAATTTACGCAATGGTGCAAGTATTGCCATTTTAATTTCTCTGTTAGTAGCTTTAATTCCCACAACTATTGGTGGTTTATTGAGTGCTATTGGGATAGCTGGAATGGATAGAGTCGCGCAATTTAATGTGATTGCTACTTCTGGGAGAGCGGTAGAAGCTTGTGGTGATATTAATACTTTAGTTTTAGATAAAACCGGAACTATTACTTTAGGAAATCGCATGGCCGATGAATTTATTCCTGTGAATAATTACTCTGTGGAAGATGTGGCAAAAATTGCCAAAATTGCCAGTTTGTTTGATGAAACACCGGAAGGTAGATCAATTGTCACGTTAGCAGACAAATATCAAGTAGTGCTAGATGTTGATGTTGATCATGCTGAAGGTGTAGAATTTTCCGCTAAAACTCGCATGAGTGGGATTAATTTAGCTGATGGAAATGAAATCAGAAAAGGTGCGGTAGATGCAATTAAAGGTTTTGTCCGTTCTCGTGGGACTCAAGCACCTCCAGAATTAGATGCGGCTTATGAACAGGTTTCTTTATTAGGTGGTACACCTTTAGCTGTTTGTTTAAATGACCAAATTTATGGGGTAATTTATCTCAAAGATATTGTGAAACCTGGTCTGAAAGAAAGATTTGACCAACTGCGAAGAATGGGGGTAAAAACTATTATGCTCACTGGTGATAATCGCATCACAGCTAGTGTTATTGCCAGGGAAGCAGGAGTTGATGATTTTATTGCTGAAGCTACTCCAGAAGATAAAATTAGTGTCATTCGGGCTGAACAATCTCAAGGTAAATTAGTGGCAATGACGGGAGATGGGACTAATGATGCACCAGCTTTAGCTCAAGCAAATGTGGGTGTAGCTATGAATTCGGGAACACAAGCGGCAAAGGAAGCTGCTAATATGGTGGATTTAGATTCTGATCCTACCAAATTAATTGATTTGGTGACTATTGGTAAACAGTTACTAATTACTCGTGGGGCATTAACTACATTTTCTATTGCTAATGACATTGCTAAATATTTCGCTATCATTCCCACTATTTTTGGTGCTGCTGGGATTGGTGCTTTAAATATTATGGGCTTAAAAAGCGCCCAATCAGCAATAGTTTCGGCTCTAATTTATAACGCTTTAATTATTCCAGCACTGATTCCTATTGCACTCAAGGGTGTAAAGTTTCTACCTCTCACCGCCGATCAATTATTAAAACGCAACATCTTTATTTATGGTGTTGGGGGTATTATTGCGCCCTTTATTGCCATTAAATTAATTGATGTGATTCTCCCTTTACATTAGATGACGATCAAGAGAAGTATAGCAACATCAAAAATTATGCACAAACATCAACTCCCAATTTATTTGTTTTTAGGAATATGCAGCAATTTAATTATTGCTCCAATGGTTTATGCAGTTACATCTGAACAATTTTCTCGTTCACAAGCTTGGGCTTTAGGGTTATTAGGGGTAGGTGTTTTAAGTCTGTCTACTTACTTGTTTGTTGTAATGTTTCAACCGGAGAAATTTTAATGAGTTTTACTAGAGATGCAAACCAGGCTATTCGGGCTACTTTAATTACTTGGATAATTGGTGGCTTAATTTATCCATTGATTATGATTGTTGTTGGTCAAATTGTATTTCCTGATCAAGCTAATGGGAGTTTAATTACTAATAACCAAAAACAAGTTATTGGTTCTGGTTTAATTGGTCAACCTTTCAGTTCTGAACGCTATTTTAATGGTCGTCCCAGTACCACTAATTACAGTACAGCAGATCCAAAGAAGGATGAAAGTGGAGTTTTGAAAACAGGTATATCTGGTGCTAGTAATTTAGCTCCCAGTAATAAAGCATTAATAGAACGGATTCAAGGAAAGGATGGTTTTCAGGGTTTACAAACAGCAGGAATAAAACCGACAGCAGATTTGGTTTATACTTCTGGTTCTAGTCTTGATCCTCATATTAGTTTAGAAGGTGCTAAGGCGCAAATTGCTAGAGTGGCAAAAGCCAGGGGAGTTCAAGAACAAAAACTGGAAAGTTTAATTAATCAGAATATTGATGGGCGTTTTCTTGGTATTTTTGGAGAACCAGGAGTAAATGTTTTGAAATTAAATTTAGCTGTGGATGCTTTAAAATCTGGAGGTTAAATCAGACAAATAATGAAAGTAAAATAAGTTCAAAAGTTAATTTAAAAGTTAATTTACCAAAATTCAGACTTTCAATTATGCAACTTATACATGATAAGCTGTAATAACTGTTTTCTTATCAGGACTATAAATAGATTCTACTCTTGGATATTGTTCATGAATCCACCATACCTTAATTCTATTACCTTGGGCTGCCGCAGTTCCTGATATTGAGTAACCAGCATCAATCATTAGTTGCTCAAATTGAGTTGCGCTTAAAGTTTGACATTTTAACTTTGGTAGTCCCTGTATTTGATGCTTGTTGAGGGTCATGGGTAGTCTGGTAAATTATGAATATCTTTTATCTTACTACCCTATACTTTTCATAACTTATAAAGCAAGAACCTCTATTGGACGTAGTACAATTAATTATTGGACATAGTGCAATTAATTTAAATATCTTTTACGTTACTAACCTATCCTTTTTTCAACTCCTCTCCAAATGAGTCATAAGTTCCCTGGTAAGATGTAAAAATCTTGTACCCTGGCAATACTAAAGCAATACCTATTCTGCTATGAATCTTACCTGGATATTTATAAGGTTGATCATCAGGAACAGCACCACCAATGCGAATATGTATTCCTGGTAGCCATAAGTATAATCCAGGAATTAATAAGTCCATGCTGTAAGCAATTTCTCTCATCGCTTCGTTTTCACTAAGAGCATTATTGCCAGAAAAGCTCAACTTGGTGTTTGTGATGTTCAACATTACGTTTTTAATCTCCAATAGAGATTTTGCTAGTAGTGAGGATCAGTTAGTTTCAATCCCTAATAGGGATTATTGTAACAGGAATAGGAATCTCCACACACTACACTATAGCGGTTATTGTTTGGATGTAATCTAATTGAGGGCGGGGAGACCCCGCCCCTACAGGATTGCGTATCTAGGTTTTCGCTGTGGTGTAAGGTATTTCTCAATCCTTGGCTATGTAATGATATTAACTGATGAGTGATACAGTTAAGTCATAATTTTGACTCATGTTAATGAGTTTTTTTTGAATGAGCGATCGCACATTCTCCGGTGAAACTACAATACAATCAGAGGAATATTGCATAATTTCCCGGATAAACCAAAATGTATTCGATATTTTTCTAATCACTCGCTTCACCTTTGATTTTTCTGGTATCCATTCAACTATTGAATCCTCTGGTTTAGATTGATAGGCAAAAGCTAAGTTGTTTAGTAGGTGCATTTCTACATCTATTTGATCTAAATGCGATCGCCATTTACCAGCAATTTCCGTAATAGCTGCTTCGTTAATTCTGTCTAAACGAAAACACCAGTTATGCTGTAGTGCTTCTATGTCATGGTTATCTAATGTTTCCTGACACCAGCAATCAAGATAGAGGCGTTTTTCATGGGGGGTAATCTTAGCATAGTGAACCGTATAATTTAATATTCTTTCTGCTGCATCTTGATAGGAAAGTTGAAACGGTTGTTGACGCAAGATATAGTGGTCAACTTGTAACCGCCAAGATGGCAGTGAATTGTTTAAAACCTTTTCAATTTCTTTTCGCATTGGTATGGACAATTCACTGCGTTCGAGTAACAAATTGGCGATAATCTGCGCTTGTTCCACTTGTCCAATGTCTGTTAATGCACCTATACAACGGTGTAAGGCGCGGATACGTGATTCCTGCCAGTCATGATTTTTACCAATGATTAATTCATGTTGAGCGATCGCTTTGATCAGTTTGGAGATATTGGGATCATCCCCCCACATCATCCCAAATTCGAGGGCGATCGCTTCTAATTCGGCTTTGTCCCGTTCTGATACCGACAGGGTAATAGACTGACCTTTGCGACTCATTATAAGTGTCCGTATACTTTATACTTGTTTTCTCTTGTCAACTTTTATTTTCAGTGCCATTATAGGTTTTAGCAACGAGTTACGGACAGTTTTTAAGGTAACAATGAAAAACTGCCACCAATGGTTGCAGAAATTCAAAACAGTTATTAAGGGTATGTCAGAAAACTACAGTATTCAATTCAAAGCTGTTTATTCCCAAACAGTCCCCACTCCTGATGGGGTAAAATTGCCTGAAAATTGGTCTTTATCTTGGCATCAATTAGAAACTTTAAAAGCATTACGCGATCCAAATATTGACGTAGTTTTCAACACTGCAATGACAGGTGATGGTAAAAGTTTAGCTGCTTATTTACCAGCTATGACTAATCGCACTTATACATTAGCAATGTATCCAACTAATGAGTTAGCACGAGATCAAGAAAAACAAGTTCAAGGATATAAATCCCTATTTCAACTCCAAGAAAAACCGCAAATAAAACGCTTAAATGCAGCTATTTTAGAGCAATATATAGCTACTTATCAACTGCCTTCAAAACTAGAGGGAGTAGAAGATTTTCCTACTCAAGCTGAAATTCTGTTAACCAACCCCGATATTTTCCACTACATCCATAATTTTTATTACTTGAGAGGAAAAATAGACAATCCTGATAGGTTATTTAGGCGTATAGATGAAAATTTCAAGCTATTTATTTATGATGAATTTCATATTTTCTCATCTCCACAAATAGCCAGTGTGATTAATACGATACTATTAATTAAGCATACTGGAGGAGCTAACAAAAAATTTTTCTTTCTTTCTGCTACACCTAACGAATTACTACAAGGTTATTTTGAAAAAGCTGGAATCAAATATAAAATTATTAATCCCAAAGATGTTGGTGCTTATAAATTTGATTCAATGTCTTCTGATGATCAATGGCGACAAATTAGCCAACCGATTAATTTACACTTTCCTAAAGGGATAGAACCTAATCTTAGTTCTAGTTTCAAATGGATAGAAGAAAATGCAGAAACAGTAATTTTAAAGTTTTTTCAAGACTATCCAAATAGCAAAGGTGCAATTATTCTCAATTCCATTGCAGCAGTCAAAAAGCTACTACCTAAATTAAAAGATATTTTTGAACCACGATGGAAGGTTAGGGAGAACACTGGTTTAACTGGAGAAACTGAAAAATCTCAATCTGTTGCTGAAGCTGATTTACTTTTAGGAACATCAACAATTGATGTAGGTGTAGATTTTCGGATTAATTTCTTAATCTTTGAAGCTGCAGATGCGGGTAATTTTATTCAACGTTTTGGTAGACTTGGAAGACATAAAGGTTTTGAAAATTATCAAGCTTATGCGTTGATACCTAATTTTCTAACAGCAAGATTGTTTGAAGATAAATCTCATCCCTTAGAAAATGAGGAAACCTATGATCGGATCACTTTTACTGATGCTATTCGTAATTCTTGGACATTTAAAAATGAATTTGAAAAATATCCTCAAAGATGGGGTAGTCTGCAATCATATCATATATATTCAGTCCTGAAAAACAATCCCCATATCCGAGAAAAGTATAGAAATATTGAATATCTTGATAAAAAATTTGGTACTAGCATTCAAAGAGCTTTAGGAATAAAACTCGAACATATTCAAGCTCAATATTATCGTTGTAAAGGAGAAAAGAAAGATAAAATCATCGAGGAAGCTAGAAGTTTTCGAGGAAGCAGTCAGTTAGATTGTGCAATTTATGATTTAACAAATCCCAATGAACCCAAAGCAGAAAGATTTAAAATGTATAATCTTCCTGGTATTTTAAGTAACTTTGTGTTTGAGTTATGGGACAAAGATAGTTTTATGACAGAAGCTGAGAAGGTAGGAGTAATTACTACTCGCTTTGATAAAGCTTTGTGTTATCTAAAATTAAGAGATTTCCGAGACGTGAGGGAAGATTGGCACTTTTATTATCCAGGCAATTTACGAGAATTAGGTAAATCTGGAAAGGTGCAACTTCTACCAGATAAAAATCAAGGATTACAAGGTGTGGAGATTTGTCAAAGACACGGTTATGGTATCACTCAAATTAGTGATGCTATTAGTAGACGTAGATTAGTATGCTTTATCTCCGACCGCGATCGCAACTATTTACGCGCTACTTTAGGATTACCCATACACTTTCAAGCATACCCCATTACCAACGAACCAGAGGACAAAACCCCAAGATACACTATTGCCTTTGGACAGGATGCTTTATTGTTGGAAACTCTCACTTGGTATTGGAAACCAAAGGAAGATGAGGGATGGATATGTTAAATTTTTTACCCATGCTTGTAACGGCTAGTAAAATGAAAGATAGATGTAGGGAGATACTTGTGGAGAAAGAAACTTGCCTCAAATCGTATAATAAACGTTTTTCAATCCCTAATAGGGATTACTATAGTATGTATCTAATTATACATAGCTATGCAGTTTTTCTTTCTCCTTACATTCTAGAGTACACAATGTTATTGCAAATAACAAGAGTTAGCCATCATAATTCTTCTTAATCAAATAATTAACGTAACTACTTGATTTTTCTTGAGGTCAATGCCAAAATGGTAAAAACAGACCTCATGGATAATTGCTATGGACATTCATCTTAACGATCAAGATATCTCTAAAAGACTAGAAGACTTACGCGACAGTGTTTCAGCCTTATTAGACCAGGTTAATGAATCAAAATTAGATATAAATGTAAGTAAACGCAAATTAACTAAAACATTCCCACTAAAGCAGAAAGTGAGCAAGAAACGGAGTAATAACTATATCAATAGTAGTGAAGTCTCTACAAATAGTTGGAAATGTGAACGCTGGAATCTCACAGGATGGACTGTAACGCGACAAAGATAAATGTTAGTGCTACTAATGGTTGGGAATATATCGAAGTTAAGAAAAATGGTGAATGGATTTGTTTAGATGAACTACGCAAAATTTGGAGAAACACCAATGACTGAAGATAAATTACTTTCTCGAATATCAATTGACCCAAATATTTGTTTTGGTAAACCTTGCATTCGCGGACATCGAATTTGGGTATCTCTAATCTTAGATTATTTAGCTGGTGGTACAACAATTGAGGAAGTTCTAGAAGCTTATCCCAGCATAGAAAAAGAAGATGTACTAGCTTGTATTGCTTATGGTGCAGAAATGGCGCGAGATGTTTTTGTAGAACTTCCTTTGAATAAAGAAAATAAAGCAAGTGCATGAAATTCAAACTAGATGAAAATATTGATTTGCGTGTTGTAAGTTTATTGCAATTAGCAGGACATGATGTAGCAACAGTACCAGGACAAGGTTTAAATTCTGCACCTGATCCAGAAGTTATTGATGTTTGTCGTCGTGAAGGTAGATGTTTAGTTACTTGCGATAGAGGGTTTGGAAATCGTCTGAAATACAATCCTTCTAATTACTCAGGAATTATAATTATTCGTTTACCTTCTCGTTACATTTATGCTGATTGGCGTGAAGCTATAGAAACCTTAATTACGGGTTTAGAAGCAGCCGATGTAATAGGTAAATTGTGGATAATCCAAAAAGGTAAAATCCTAGAATATCGAGCAATTGAAGAAGAGGAAAAGGATTTATGAATGTATTAGATAACGATTTTGATGATGATTTACCTGAAGTAGAACCAGAACTGGAAACTACAGAAGACAATGATGATGAATCACCTATTAAACGAGAACTTTTAACTATTCGGTTATTCAAAGATGCTATCAAAGAAGCACAAGGTAAAGAAAGGGATACTACCTTAGACATATTCGCAGAAAAGGTATTACCTAATCTAATTCAACAATTAGCAGGTGCTACTGCTAAAGGTGGTAAGTTTTTTGATGTTACCGTAGAGATACTTAATGCTAAAGCTAATGCTAAAAGAG
Organism: Aphanizomenon sp. CS-733/32; assembly: GCF_028330045.1. Lineage (NCBI taxonomy): Bacteria > Bacillati > Cyanobacteriota > Cyanophyceae > Nostocales > Aphanizomenonaceae > Aphanizomenon > Aphanizomenon sp. CS-733/32. Next base: position 11,311 of record NZ_JAQMSE010000174.1, on the reverse strand, counting down.
CAAAAGAAGGTAAAGATCCAATTTGTTTTAATCGAGATCATGCTGGTGATCAATCTATTCTTGCTCATTTGCTAAATGGTTTATTCCCTACTTATCGCATTTTGAAAAAATTACAATCTCAAGATGTAGGAACAAACCCAGTTAAACGGCATTGTGAAGAATTGCAAAGTCGTGTATTCATAGTTTCCTACTTACTACATGACTATGAAAAATTTCCTGACTATCAAGATTGGTTAAGTGCTAATGATAGTAAGGATGAGTTTATTAATCGTAAATGGGAGGAAAAACCAGTAAAAAAATACGATGCACCAAATCTAGGACGTGATTTTATTCACAAAAAGATTTTAGATTTTGGTTTGTACTATTTATTAGGTGAAGAGTGGGAACAATTCATTGATGATATCATTGAGATTAGTAATAATTCAGGAGTAAAGCATGATGCTGATTACGGTTTAAATACTCGTGGACTTCAACCTTTAGATGATGAAAGATTAGATAGTAGAATCAGACAAGTTTTAATTGACTTAGTTGCACTTTCTGATTTATTTGCTTCCGCAGTCAAACATCCGCGAGATATAGAATCTGGACGCTTACCTACATTACTCGGTAAATTAAGTAATCATCAATTCAAATTTACCTATCATTCCCTTTCAGAAAATAGAGGTATTCTCACAAATATTCTCAACAATGCTTTAATAGAAGCACATCCTTCTGAATTTTACACACCATTATTATATTTACCTGATGGTGTTGCTTATCTGACGGTTGTGAATGCTCCTGAAATTACAACAGATAATATTCCTGACAAAGTAATTACCAAAATTAAATATCTATGTGCTGAAAAATTGCAAGAAAGACAAACAGGTTTTAATCGTGGTGGTAAAGGTTTAAAATTTGCTGATTATTACTGGCTATTTTTTGATGTAGTTGAATTAATGGAAGTGAGTATTGATGCTGCTTCTCGATTACTTCCAGATTCAAAAATTGCTTCCGTTGGTAAGCGCGGGGAAAGCTTACAAACTTACCAAACACAAGGAGAATTATCAGCAGATTTAAACTTTAAATTTGCTAATGAAATTCGTGTTGATAGATTAGCAGAATTTGGTGATATTCTGTGTAGAGGAATTTGGGATAGTTGGTGTGAAAAAGTTAATGAATGGCAAAAAAAGTTACCAAAAAAAGACAGAAAAGCTATCCCTGATTTAGACTTAACTCAAAAACTGGCTGAATATTTAGAATTATCAGCAGAAGTTCCCGCACTCAGACAAATTCAATCTTTGAAAAAAACAGGAGGTGTCCCACTTGATTGGTATTATCTAGCAGCACAATATTTTCGTAATCATCCTGGTTTAGACTTTGCTCAAATTTTGGATGTGATGAAAGGAATGGTAAATCATGCTGCTAGTTTAATTAGACCAATTATAGCAGAATTTAATGATATGCCTGATGGTTGGGATGATTTAAACACTTACGTCAAGCGAGTAATTTCCTTACCTACAGGAGCAGTTTTAAAACCATTACCAGACTCATTTTTAGTAGAATTAAATCGCTATCAAGCTGCGAAAATTACAGGTAGAGGAAGAGAAAATGTTTGTGCAATTTCTAGTTCTTCCTATACTGTCACAGAGCAAATGGAATCAGCCACTTTATTTGCTCCTCAAGTCTACAGCAATCGGCAAATTTTATTTAATGCTCAAGCTGCAAAACGTCAAATTTGCTCAATTTGGTCAATTGAAATCATGTTGAGACAAATTTTGATGAATCAAACAAATGCTGTAGGTGCAGATTTTGAAGGTCGCAAATATCGCTATCTCTACCTTTATCCTGCTTATTTCTTCACACCAGAAACTAATAAGTTTCTGCAAAAAGCCTACAATCAATTTTCTCGGACTCGGTATGATGCAGAAATGCGTAAACATTTTATCACAGAAAATCAAGTTGCTAAGTTTGAAGTTGAGAATTATCAAAAAGTTGATTCATTGCTGATTAAAAAAAACTTGCAACCAGAAGATGATAAAACTTTTAAAATTAGCTTTGGAAAAGAAACGCTGACGTTTTTCTTCTTAGCATTACCACCAGGGAGAGAACCCACAGATACAGAATCTTGGGTAACACCTGCTTGGTTAGCATTCACATTACCACTTGTTTTAGATGTGAAAGTAGTTGCATCAGAATCACCCATACCACCTTTTATTAGTGGTGCTGATTTTGAACAAACGGTTTTATTAGATGGAGAACATCAAGCAATTCGTTCTTTGATTCGTAAAGATAACTATCGTTTAGATAGTATTTTACCTAGAAGTTCAGAAAAACGTGAATTTTCTCCATTGAATGCTCTTACTGCTGCTTATTCTATTCATTTAGAAGTTAACCGTAAAAAGGATGGTGATCCAGATTGGGGAAAATTAGCAGACTTAGCACGAGATTTAGAAACAAATCCTCTCTATGTCTTTCATTACCTGAATAAATGGTTAAAAAAACAAGACAAAATTGAATCTGTATCTATTGCTAAAACTCGTCTTTACTTAGATTTTTACCACTATTTTGAACCAGGGGGAGAAAAGGTGAATCAACTGCGTAAATTAACAGAACTTTACCGACGATTTTATAGAGCTAAACGCCAATTTGCTAAAGCGAATGCAATTCTCAAACCTATTGATGAAGCTTCTGAAGTGATTTTGAAAATTGATAAAGCTATAGCTGGTGATGGTGATGCTTTAACTGATGTTGTAGCTGCTCGTTTATCAAAATTGATGAACAATGTACGTCGTAAAGCTGCTGAAGGAAAACCAACATTAAGTTTAGTTGATGGTAAATGGAAACCTGCTTTAACTTCAGAAGAAGAACGTCAAGCAGTTTATGAATTTTCTAGGTATTTTGTCAAAGAGATTTTTGAGGGAAGTTTTAAGAGCGATCGCGCACGTTTAGCAGGTCGTCAATTAAACCTCATTCGTGATACCTGTGAATTTCTTTATCGTTTAGCAGATGATGAAGAACGTAAAGCACGTCCCCAAGATGAACCTGATGAAATTACCGAGATTGAAACTGAGGAAAACTAGATTATGACTATTCTTGATCCTACTCAGTCTTATACTTTTAGCAAATATTTTGAGATGCACATTTCACCTCAAGATTTTGCTCAGGAATTTGGTTATACATTTACTCGAAAACGTTTGAGTTTACCCCAATATCAAGAGAACCTAGATCGATTAAAAGAATTGCAAGAACGACTTGATGAAATCCTTCCATACTTTGATTTAGCAAATGAGACAAGTCGCCGAGAAGTATTAATTTCTCCAATAATTTTAGATTTAGTTCACTATACTAAATCTGATGTGAGAATTGAGTATCAAATTAAAGTCAGCGAACAACTACAAGGTTACTTTGATTATCTAATAAGAAATCGAAACAACCTCTTGGTAATCGAAGCTAAAAAAGAGGATTTGGATTATGGTATGACTCAGCTTTTTGCAGAATTAATTGCCCTAGATAAATGGCAAGAGAATCAACAACAAACTCACCTTATTGGTTCAGTTACTACTGGCAAAATATGGGAATTTGCCCAACTTGATCGCACTAATAAACACATCGATCAAGGACTTGATAGCTATCGGGTTCCTGATGATTTAGACCCCTTAATGCGGATTCTCGTTCAAACTCTCATTTAATTTGCTCTCACCGTTATTAAAAACTTACTTCAAGGAAAAACATCATGACACTTTTAAAAACCGTTGACGCTAAATTATTTCAATCAGAAATTCCCTATAAACCAATGGGAAAATATGCCCACTTTCTCACCGTTCGCATTACCGAATCTTATCCATTATTTCAAACAGATAGCGAATTGAATAAAGCAAGGGTAAGGGCTGGAGTTAAACCTGAAAACAAAAACACCATTAGTCGTCTTTCTATGTTCAAGCGTAAACAGTCCACACCTGAAAGATTAGTCGGTCGGGAATTATTGCGAAAATATGAATTTATGAAAGCAGAAGAATGTGAATATAACGTATCTTTTGCAATGGATAATGCTGACTGTATAATCTACGGTTTTGCTATTGGTGATTCTGGTTCAGAAAAATCAAAAGTTGTGGTAGATACGGCATTTTCTATTACAGCATTTGATGAGTCTCATGAAACCTTTACTCTCAATGCTCCTTTTGAAAATGGTACAATGGCTTCTAAAGGAGAAAGTGGTTCTAAACCTGGTGAAGTTACTAGCAGAATTAACCAACAAGATCACATTAGACCACAAGTATTTTTCCCCAGTATTGTCACTTTAAAAGACCCCACAGAAGCTAGTTTTCTTTATGTTTTTAATAACATCCTCAGAACTCGTCACTATGGCGCACAAACAACTCGTACAGGTCGCGTGAGAAATGAGTTAATTGGGGTTATATTTGCTGATGGAGAAATTACCAGTAATCTGCGGTGGACTCAAGCAATATATGACGAAATGAAAGCAAATAATACTCTCAAATCACCAGATCCTTTAGATGAAGATGATGTAATTGCTGCTGCTAAAAGTGCAATTGAGAATTTAATGAATGATGAATTTATTGTGCATACAGATTTTATTGGTGATGCTTTTATACCTCTAATTAACGAAGTTAAAAACCTCACAAATAATGAAGTAGGAATTAAATCACTTTTACAACAAGCTAATGATGAAGCCAAGGCTTATGCTAAAAAGCATATTAAAGGTAAGTCTGAAGAAGCAAAAACCGCAAAATCAAAAGCAGGTAAAAATGCTAAAGCGGAGTAACAAAAATGGTGTTTATTTACCGTTGTCAATTAGAACTACACGACAGTCTTTATTTTGCCACCCGTGAAATTGGTAGACTCTACGAAACCGAGCCAATAATTCATAACTACGCCCTCTGTTATGCACTTGGTTTAGTTGATAGCGAAATCTACTCAACAACCGTATCTGAAGAAGATTCCTATCGTTATTTCTGTCCCGAACAAGTGCCAAAATATGAAGCACATTTAACTCCATTAAATGAACAAGAAATTTACATAACTCCGGCTCGTTCTTTGCATCATTCATCTATTCTCAATACATGGAAATATGCCAATAATAACTACCATGTAGAAATGGAGAAAACCCAAAAGAATATTCCTAGTTTTGGAAGAGCAAAGGAAATTGCACCAGAAAGTCAATTTGAGTTTTTTCTAACTACTCAAAAAGACATCAAATTACCAAAATGGATTCGTTTAGGTAAATGGATGAGTAAAGCAGAAATTACGGTTGAGAAATTACCACAACCAAAAATCAAAACTGATTTATTTACCTGCACTCATCCTTTAAACCCTTTAGATGTCATGTTTACTAATCAAGTTATTAGTTATGACGTGGTAAATATGCCACCAGTTAGCCTCATTCAAAACGTGCAAATACAAGGGGAATATTACTATTTTGATGATGTCAAAAATATAAAACTCCCCAAACAAATGCAATACCGCTTTCGGAATTAATTACTTACCAAAACCTTTACTGCTCTTCTTTATTTTAGGAGGGCGTGAAGGCATTAATTCAGTCAAAAGGCTACCACGATTTTGTAACATTAACTTGCGATTTCGCTCGCGTTGATAAGTAGCTATTTCTTCAGCATGGGGATGATCTGGATCTATTTTGAGATGGGTAATAGAAACTACATATTGTGCTTTATCTTCATCTTCGGGATTATCGTTTTTGCTGACTAATCGGCACATAATCCCACCTTCATCCCCAGAATAAGCTACCCAATCAACTTCAAATTCTTTCTCTGGATTGATTATGTCTCCTCTTGTCTTCAGCATTTTCAATAATTCTTTTGCTGCCTTGACTTTAATTGGTAAACTGGCTTCTAACTTTTTAATGAGTGCCGTTGCTTCACGAGAATTATCAACTGTCATTTGTCTTACTCTTTATTCAACTTTTATGACTTTATACGTTCTATAGTCTGAATCCTTCTTAGTTTTCATTATCTACTTACAAATTGTGCCACACTCCAAAACGTATGCCCCATAGTCTCATCCTCAACATCATCCCCCAATCTCCAATTTACCCCAATTTTCTCACAGGCAGACATTACCACGCCTTATTTCTTAACCTAGTCAGTTCTGTTGATAGGAAATTAGGAGACTACTTACACGAATCAAACGCCGATAAAGCCTTTACTCTCTCCCCATTGCAGGTACAAAACAAACATAAAACCCAATCTGATACTTTGCAATATGCCCATCAAAATCCTATTCCTGCTGGTACTTCTTGTTGGTGGCGTATTTCTTTATTAAATGACAATTTGTTTAATCAGCTTACACCTTTATGGTTAAATATCAACCCCAAACAACCTTGGCACTTAGGTTCAGCTAATCTATATATTACTAGCATTCAAGGTACACCCCAATTTAAACAACCTTGGGCTAATGCTTGTAGTTATTCCCAATTATATCAACAAGCAAGCGAAACAGAACGCAATCTTAATTTCATTTTTTCTACACCTGTAGCTTTTCGTCAAGGTGCATTTGATAATGTTTTACCAACAAGGGAATCTGTATTCAATAGTCTACTAAATCGGTGGCATAAATATAGCGGTATTGAATTAACCAATATTTCTTTTGAATCAGTTTATCCTAGTGCTTTTAATATCAAAACTGAAGTGATTAGCAACTATGAAAATAAATTTATTGGTTGTTTGGGTGAAATCAGTTATCGCATTCTTGGCAATGTAGAAACAACAGCAATTAAACAAATTAACACCTTGGCTGATTTTGCTTTATATGCGGGAATCGGACGTAAAACAACAATGGGAATGGGTATGGTTAGGAGAAGGTGACAGGGAACAGGTGACAGGTGACAGGTGACAGGTGACAGGGAACAGGGAACAGGTGACAGGTAACAGGAAAGAGGAAAGAAGGTAAGAGGGAGAGTTAATAGGTTAGAGGCAAAAGTAAATAAGGGAAGAGGAGTTATTTATGAAGATTGAATCACATCGAGATTTAATTGTGTGGCAAAAATCAATGGATATGGTAGTGAATATCCAAGCTGTTACGCAGCTAAATTTGATAACCATAATTTACTTGAACTTTGTAGTGCGGGCATCTTGCCCGCTAGAATTATACAAACTAAATGCACAACAGCTTATCAATTAGCATCTGCATTTCCAAATACAGAAATTTATCGTCTTACTTCACAAATTACTCGCGCTGCTGCATCTGTTCCAGCCAATATTGCCGAAGGTCATGCAAGAGGAACAACTAAAAACGATTTTGCACATTTTTATCCATAGCTAAGGGTTCATTAATGGAAACAGAAACTTTTTTAATGCTTGCTGTTAGATTAAATTATCTAACTTCAGAACAAGCAAATCCTACATTATCGCTGATTATAGAAATTAGTAAAATGCTCACTTCTCTTCGTCATCGAATCTTAAATAATTCATAGGTAGTTATCTTCCTAGTGTCACCTGTTATCTATCAACTTTTTTAATTAACTATGACTAAACAAAATCAAACTAACTCTCTTCCTACTGTCACCTGTAACCTGTCACCTGTCACCTATTACCAATCACCTGTCACCTCTGATGATGATTACGTTAATATTGCCTCTTTAAATCAATACTCCTATTGTCCTCACCGTTGCTGGTTGATTCATTGTGCTGGAGAGTTTATTGATAATCAATACACAATTGAAGGTACAAGTTTACATGAACGAGTTCACACAGTTGGAGAACAAAATCGTGAGGAAACTTGGCAAATACGCGCCATTTATTTGAAATCAGAGCAATATAAACTTATTGGTAAATCTGATTTAATTGAATTTGAAAATGGCGAATTTTATCCTATTGAATATAAAAGAGGACGTAAAGGAGAATGGGATAATGATGAATTGCAAGTTTGCGCTCAAGCTTTGTGTTTGGAGGAAATGACAGGTAAAAATATCAATACTGGCTATATCTATTATGCTCAAACTCATCAACGGAAATTAGTAGAAATTACCCCAGAATTACGAGGTAGTACCATTGCGACTATTGAAGCTATCCAAACTTTACTGTTTACAGGTGCTATGCCAAAAGCTGTAAAAACAAAACGCTGTGATGGTTGTAGTCTTTATTCTCGATGTTTGCCACAACTTGCTGATAAAGTTGGGCGTTATCAAGAAGCAAATTAACCCAGATACCCGACTTCTGAGATCAATTGATAATTTATGTAGAAAATAAAAAAGAAGTCGGGGATCTTATTTAGTCACCTATTATCTATTTTGAGGATTTAATCATGGGTACTCTTTACATTTCACAGGCAGATTCTTTTATTGGTAAAGTTGATGAAAGAATTAATGTCAAGTTTGAGAAGAAAATTATCATAGATGTACCATTTATTAAGTTAGATAGTGTGGTTGTTTTAGGTCGTTCTACACTTTCCCCTGCTGTTGTTTATGAGTTGATTAATCGTCATATTCCTTTATCGTTTATTGATGAAATGGGACATTATTTAGGACAATTACAACCGGAAATGTCTGGTAATATTTTCATTCGCAAGGCACAATGGCAAGCAGCAGGAGAAACACCCCAATCTATTCATCTGGTGCAAGGGTTTATTAGGGGAAAATTAAAAAATTATCGTCAAACTTTGATGCGTTATCAGCGTGAATTTAATGATATTGATCTATCTAAAAGTATTCCTCGCATTGAACAGGTAATTGCTGCAATTAATTCAACTGAAAGTATCAATTCTTTGCGGGGTTTAGAAGGTTCTGGTAGTGCTGCTTATTTTGGTTGTTTTGATAGTCTAATTCGTAATTCTCAATTTTCTTTTCCTAAGCGTGTCCGTCGTCCACCTACAGATCCGGTAAATTCATTGTTAAGTTTTGGCTATTCTTTATTGCGTCATGATCTGCAAAGTGCTGTGAATATCGTCGGTTTTGATCCATATTTAGGATACCTACATTTCGATCGCTATAATCGTCCTTCTTTAGCTTTAGATTTAATGGAAGAGTTTCGCCCTTTAGTAGTAGATGCGGTAGTTTTATCTAGTTTGAACAAGCAATTATTAACTCCAGCCAATTTCGTAACTGAACCGTTAAGTGGTGCTGTTTCTCTGACTCCAGAAGGACGGAAAACTTTTTTGACTTTGTACGAAAAGAAAAAAATATCGGAGTTTAAACATCCAGTAATGGGGCGTAAATGTAGTTATCGAGAGGCTTTTGAATTGCAAACAAGATTACTGGCTAAGTATTTAATGGGAACAGTTGATAAATATCCCCCTTTGGTCTTGAAGTAGCTATTTAGGTGACAGGTTACAGGTGACAGGTGACGGAAAAGAGTTTTTACCAATTACCTATTACCAATTACCTATTACCAATTACCCATTACCTATTACCCATTACCAGTTTATGAATGTTGTTGTTTCTTACGATATTTCTGAGGATAAACGCCGGACTAAAATCCATAGTATCCTCAAATCCTATGGACAATGGGTGCAGTATAGTATTTTTGAATGTGAGTTAACTGATACTCAATATGCTAAATTGCGATCGCGTCTCAATAAACTCATAAAACCTGAGACCGATAGTATTCGCTTTTACTTCCTTTGTGCTTGCTGTTTTGGTAAGGTGGAAAGAATCGGTGGTGAACAGCCCCGTGATGAGACGATTTTCTTCGCTTAATGCGCGAGGGGGTGGGTGTAAAAAATTCAATTGCTCAAAAAATGCCTGAAATTATGTCTACACAAGCTTTTCATGCAGTTCATGGAGTTCACCCATCCGCGCACATTGCACAGCAGGAGTTTCAGCTATTTTACTCCTTGACACTTTTCTTGAAATGGATTATCATAATAACGTCCGCGCAACTGAACCTTGAAAACTACATATATATAGGCTTTCAGCACCCCGCTATTGCAATTTCACTTACTCCCTATTAGGGATTGAAACTTGTAGTGAAGTCGTAACACCCGTACCCTCTAAGGATTGCAATTTCACTTACTCCCTATTAGGGATTGAAACACCTGCTGCACGGCAATTAAAGCAGTAATACATACATTGCAATTTCACTTACTCCCTATTAGGGATTGAAACTTCACGATCTATCGCTAAAACAAACCTATTCCCGATTGCAATTTCACTTACTCCCTATTAGGGATTGAAACTGATAAATTTTTGCGTGGGCATCTAGATAAAAATATTGCAATTTCACTTACTCCCTATTAGGGATTGAAACTTTTAGTTTCTTGGCATTGCTCAACAATGTATTGCATATTGCAATTTCACTTACTCCCTATTAGGGATTGAAACAGCAGCTAATAAAGAATTGTGTTATATGCCAAAGATTGCAATTTCACTTACTCCCTATTAGGGATTGAAACGATGATAGCTTTGCCAGTGGTAGACCTCAGAACGCATTGCAATTTCACTTACTCCCTATTAGGGATTGAAACCAAGCTGGAACTCATCGGCATTATTTTTCAGAAATTGCAATTTCACTTACTCCCTATTAGGGATTGAAACAGGATTATCGGGTCAGAAATTACCCAACGCGATGATTGCAATTTCACTTACTCCCTATTAGGGATTGAAACTAGTGCTTGCAAGTTGCGTCGGATGTTGTCAGAAAAATTGCAATTTCACTTACTCCCTATTAGGGATTGAAACACATGAACATAATACAAGTTTTCGCCAATTCTGAAATTGCAATTTCACTTACTCCCTATTAGGGATTGAAACGATTGATAATTTTCGTTCTGGAGAAGAGGAGAAGCATTGCAATTTCACTTACTCCCTATTAGGGATTGAAACTTTGGCTACTAGACATTACCTAGTCAATATGGTAATGCAATTTCACTTACTCCCTATTAGGGATTGAAACATATCTTTTTTCTTGAATCTCAGTACAGTAAAATTGCAATTTCACTTACTCCCTATTAGGGATTGAAACTTTGTAATTTAACGCAACCATAACCAGCGCGGATGCATTGCAATTTCACTTACTCCCTATTAGGGATTGAAACACCCTATGAACACAATGCCAAGTTACACCCTGATTATTGCAATTTCACTTACTCCCTATTAGGGATTGAAACTATTGGGATGCCTTGTAACACACTATTTGCGTTAGATTGCAATTTCACTTACTCCCTATTAGGGATTGAAACCATTTTTGCCTAGTTAAATATTTTTTGGTTAAAATTGCAATTTCACTTACTCCCTATTAGGGATTGAAACTAGGTGAGGGGACAGAAGTTGGGTTTATCTGCAATAAGATTGCAATTTCACTTACTCCCTATTAGGGATTGAAACGCCGATTTAGATACCAACAGTGGGACGCAGGGTAATTGC
>NZ_JAQMSE010000173.1:0-5716 GCF_028330045.1 Aphanizomenon sp. CS-733/32 | reverse complement strand
GTAAATCTTTACTGCCTTCCTCACCGAACAGTTTCTTAAAACCGAAATCTGTATAAGGATTAAAGTATTTTGCCGCCATAACTACTCCTCCAAGATTATTTTAATGAAATACTCGCTGAATAACTATGTATTTGGAAAACTCTGTCTAATATCTCCTGTATAGCAGAAAAAATGGGTTTGGCATCTCTTCTTGCGCGTGTCATTGCGGTCTATCAATTGGCATTATCTGCTCAAATTCTTTTAATTTATGACTGTCATGGAGGTTGCTCCATTGACGCTCCTTCTATTCTATAAAGGCATTAATTGTTTTTGAGGGAGTTAGGGCTAAGTGCAAAGATACTCAGATTATACGCTATAAAAGGATGAAGCGATGCCTGGGATGCAGTGCGATCGCACCCTCAAATTAACTCAAAGCTGAGAGCGATCGCTTATCCTAGGAAATAGATAAATGCCTGATCTTCCTATGGAGGCCACTGAACATGGACATTAGTGTAACTTTAAAATGAAATCAAAGCCCTGAGTATTGCCGATAGAATTCGGATTGTACAAGATATTTTGGAAAGTATCGCAGCAGAACAGGCTTATCCCGATTTAACAGCAGCACAAAAACGAGAACTTGATCATGAAACAAATCCAGATAATGTAATGACATGGGAGGAAATTAAAGCTTCAATATAATCATAATCACTGTTGTATGCTGACAAGCGTAAATTATTTATTTAAACAGATATTTTTATCTTGATCAAAATCGCTACAATACCTACCACAGCTAGATTTATTCCCATTTAATTTTGAAAATTTAGGCAATTAGGATTGCTAAAGCTATTTACCTTCCGCCTATTGCACTAAAATTAGTAGGCACCTAGCTGAGTTGTACAAACCTTTGAAATTAGGAGTGCATACGTGCCAACACTTGCTAAATACTTGCTGGTTGGATCAGTTGAAGCTTACAGTGGCAAATCTGCAACAGTTTTAGGTTTGTCTCATCAGCTAAAACAAAAAGGTTTGGATATTGCTTATGGCAAACCTTTGGGTAATTTTGTCAAGACATCTGCCAGAACGGTAGTTGAAGAAGATGTCCAGTTCATTACTCATCATCTTAACCTACCAGACAACCGCATTGCTCCCACCTTATTATCTTTGGATGAAATTACCGTCCAGAAACGCTTACAGGGAGAAGACACAACTAACTATCAACAGTTACTAGTACAGCAGTATTCACAAATACCAAAGAGTAATTTGGTACTGTTAGAAGGTCCGGCTAACTTATCGGAAGGAAATTTATTTGGATTATCCTTGCTGGAACTGGCAGAAAAATTAGATGCGCCTGTACTCTTAATTAGTCGTTATCAATCACTAACTTCTGTTGAGGCGTTGTTGTTTGCTAAACAGCAATTAGGTACAAGGTTAATGGGTGTCGTGATTAACGAAGTCCCTCACGAACAATTAGAGGTAGTTCATACACTCTTGCGCCCATTCTTAGAAAAACAGGGGATTTCCGTCCTCGCAACATTGCCCAAAAGCGATATCCTCCGCAGTGTGAGCGTCGGGGAATTAGTCAAGCAGTTAAACGCGGAAGTCCTTTGTCGGAGCGATCGCCTAGATTTATTAGTCGAAAGTCTCGCCATTGGGGCGATGAACGTCAACTCCGCCGTCAAATACTTCCGCAAACGTCAGAACATGGCAGTAGTCACAGGAGGCGATCGCGTTGAAATTCAACAAGCAGCCCTAGAAACATCTACCCAATGCCTCATCCTGACTGGACAACTGCCACCTCCTCCATTTATTCTCAACCGGGCCGAAGAGTTAGAAATCCCGATTTTATCAGTGGATTTAGACACTCTCACTACGGTAGAAATCATTGACCGCACCTTTTGTCAAGTCCGCGTCCATGAACCAATTAAAATAGAGTGCATTCGCTCTCTTATGTCTGAGCATTTTGATATTGACCGCTTATTATCCCAATTGGGATTCAATCCAGCGGCAGCATTATCATAAAATTGTCCAGATTCCCTTGATTGATCAGAATCAGCAGCGTAAATCCCCTTAATTACTCCTCAACTGGTTTATTGAAAGGTATTTGTTCTGGCAATGCTTCCCCAACCGGTTTAACTTCCTCAACAGTCAGATCAGATTTTTCGGCTGCTTCTGCCGCCAATAACTCCGATGTCACTGAATTTGGGGAACTTACTTCTGGCGCACTTGCCATTTCGCTAGTTTCTTCTCTGGCAATCACCACCTCAGTTTGAGTGATCTCTACCACAGTTTCAGTTTCTCCTGTGATAGACGACTCGGAAATCACCACCTCAGTTTGAGTGATCTCTACCATAGTTTCCGGTGCTGTTGGCGGAATTACTCGTTCTTCCTCTATAACAGTGGGTGGAGTTGGTGTTGCTTGTACCACCTCCAACATAGAAGATTGAGCAAAAGTCTCCTCAGACGAAGTTTCAGTTGTCATTGCTGGGGTAGCAGTTACCGACTCATCTGGTAATACTGATGGTGGCGTTGCTTCAGTCCCATTTGTTCGCAAAATCTCTGCAGCAGTTTTAATTACAGGCTTTTTATTCACAGTCTGCTGTATTTTCGCCTTAGCACCACCAAACACACTAGCAACAAAGCTTAATAACTGTCCAAATTTCTCTTTTACAGAAAACTTTGACATTTGTTCTTGAAAACTCACCTTAATTAGCTCAGGACTGGGGAGAGGAGTTTGTTGTCCTGCGGGGGCAAGTTGTCGCCGTAATGACAGAGTTTGGGACACAGACCATACTAACAGTGCCACACTAGCTACATGACCCAGTAACAGCCCTCCAGTAATCCGAGGTGTAAAAATCCATAATACTAAAGCGTAGAATAGCCCAACACCACTCCAGATAAAATCATTCTGGCGATGGATTTCTGGAAACAAGAAGGCTGATAAATAAATGGCGAGACTTCCAAAAGCGACTATCAACGCTAGAAGATAAGCCAGCATTTTTTAATACTCCTTACTATTTCAATAAAGAAAGGGAACAGGGAACAGGGAACAGGGAATAGGTAGGATATTGAGTTTCTCCCACTTTCCAATACCTTGTCCATTTTCTGCTTTGTTGGGTTAAGCGATAGCGCAACCCAACAAATACGTTGGGCTTCATGCTATTGCTTCGCAACGCTAACGTGAACAACCCAACCTACAAATCAAGGCTTTTTTAAATTTGGACAAGGTATTGACCTTCACTTCCATATTAGATAAACCATAGGCTAAAAGTTGACCATTTTCACTGATAGTCTTCTAAGGCTCGATAAGGATCGGCGATCGCCATTTCGTGATAATTATCTTTGTGTAACCTGGAGATAAAATTGGCAGTAATGCAAAAATTCGTTCAATTTATAGCTTTGATGCCACCAGCCAATATCTTTACGGTGGGACTATCTTTCTCTCTGGTAACGGGGCTTTATGCTTGTGGTAAGGGAGTAAATTCTGGTATCAATCTTAAAAATTTCAATATTGGTACTAATGTAGCACAGATTCAAAAAATTACCAAAAAAAATCAGGATACGACAATTTACATTCAAGGTAAAGTAGAAAAATATGCTCCGTTAATTAAGAAAAAAGCATATCAAATTAATGACTCAACTGGGAAAATTTGGGTGATCACTAATCAGGGCAATTTCCAAGTTGGAGAACAGGTGGTATTGAAGGGAAATGTTCAGTACCAGAGTGTCCCTTTGGCTGGTAAAGAATACGGTGAAGTTTATTTAGAGGAAAAGTAATTTATGAATAGTCAACTAGCTTATGTAGCCGTCGCCATTCTTTATCGAGAAAGTAAGTTTTTAATGCAATTACGGGATCATATTCCTAACATTATCGCTCCCGGCTGTTGGGCCTTATTCGGTGGACATATAGAACCGGGAGAAAGTCCAGAAATAGCCGTTCAGCGCGAGGTTATGGAAGAAATTGGCTATGAGTTAACTAATTTTACCAAATTTGGAATTTATAGGGACGAAAAAGCTGTGCGTTATGTATTTCAAGCACCATTGTTAGTTCCAGTAAGTCAACTTGTACTTTCAGAAGGGTGGGATTTAGATTTATTAACAGCAGCAGATATTCAAAAGGGTAAATATTATTCTGAAAAAGCCGGAGAAGTTAGACCTCTAGCATATTTACCTCAAAAAATTATGCTGGATTTTATCAGAACTCTATAGTCAGATCATTCAATTTACAAACATTTTGATTTTTCCAGATATTTTGCCAAAATTAGATTATTAATACATTCCATGCAGCCAGTAAAAAATCTACCCAATTCACCTAAATGGTTAAACATAGGATTAGCCTTTCCTGTGATTCTTTTAAATGGATGGTTATTAATTCAATTTATTAACTATTTTCAACCCTTAGTTAGTGTGATTTCTATTGCTATTCTTTTAGCTTTTGTGTTAGATTATCCCATTCAAATTCTCCAAAAGCGGGGAGTACCTCGAATTTTAGCAGTCGTAGTAGTATTACTGTTATCTATTATTATTTTGGGTGCTGTAGGTGTAATTCTGCTACCACTTATTCTGGAACAATTGAATGAGTTAGCTAATCTTCTTCCCTATTGGATAGAATCGGCAACTCAACAAATAGAAGCTTTGCAAAATTGGGCAGCTACTCAGCAACTACCAGTAAATTTAAGTGGATTAGCTGGTGAAATTTTAGGAAAAATATCAAGTCAATTGCAATCTTTTACTGGTAAAATTTTAGGGTTTGCCTTGGATACTATTGGCAATTTATTGAATCTATTAATTACCATAGTTTTGACTATTTATTTAGTCTTGAATGGGGAAAGTTTATGGAATGGAATTTATCTTTGGTTTCCCCCAAAAACAGCAAAAAAGGTGCGAGAATTACTGCGAGAAGATTTTAATAATTATTTCATTGGTCAAGCTACTTTAGGGGCTATTTTAGCTGTATCTATAACATTGGCTTTTGTCCTTTTACGAGTGCCTTTATCACTACTTTTTGGCATAGGAATTGGTTTGTTTTCCCTATTTCCTTTTGGTACGGGTATTGGCATTGGTATTGTCAGTTTATTAATAACTTTAAAAGACTTTGGTTTAGGGTTGGAGGTTGCGGCTATAGGTGTGGCTATTGATCAAATTAATTCTAATATTATTGCCCCACGTATTTTAGGAAATTTAACTGGTTTAAATCCTGTATGGGTGGTAATTTCTTTATTAATAGGCGCAAAGTTAGGCGGTGTATTGGGATTATTGGTTGCTATTCCTCTTGCTAGTTTTATTAAAGATATGGCTGATACTTGGCGTAATGGTGAATTTAATAAAACTGCCGTTGATAGTGAGTAACGACCAGTGATAAAATGTAGTTTTCACAAATTAGAACTAAAATATTCATATCACCCCACAGGAGGCTGTATGAGTCAGGTATATGAAGGAGTTCGCTGGACAATCACAGACTTGGAATTATTACCAGATAATGGCAACCATTATGAAATAAATTAATAAAAATGTCTGGAACACAATTCTCCAACTTTTAATTAAATTGTGGGAAAATAGTATTCTGTAGGTACAGGCACAAAAATCAAGAAAGTGATTACAATCTCTGTACAGGACAAAAAATAGAGAAAAAGCTTGCAAAGGAAACAGAGAAAGGGTTTCATAGAAAGTTACCACACAATCAAAGAAACCCCTATGAACCAGATTAACTTATTACGAGACACACTAAAACCACATTTGG
>NZ_JAQMSE010000172.1:0-61431 GCF_028330045.1 Aphanizomenon sp. CS-733/32 | reverse complement strand
CGCTACTACACAAACAAAGTCCACCTGCGTGGACTAACGAAAAATCAAGGCTTTTGAACCCACGAAGGTGGGTTTCGTCTGTGTAGCTGCGACTTCTAGTCGCCCTTGCAAGTAATAAATTAGACTTTTCAAACAACCTCTAAGGGACTTCCAATTAAAAAAATACTCAAAAATTTCTTGTAGTGCGGGCATCTTGCCCGCTAATCATCAATGACGGGCAAGAATACCCATCCCACAAAATTGGGTAATTTATTTTTTGGTGTTCCCTAAATCCTCAAATCCTGGACATCTTGATTCTGACAGTAAGTATTTATAATATTGATATTATAGATTAATTTAATCAATCTGTAATGACTTTATCATATCTTCTACAGGTTTAATCAACTTATCATAATCATCTATGGGTGCAGTATAAGCAATTAAATAAGCTTGATTTTTTCTCAAAGTCATTACATACATATTTTTGATTTTTTGTTGTTCATTTTTACCAGTGACAATTATTTTTTGTCCTGTTTGATTTGCGATAGTAGTTGAACTTCTTTCTATGATATTTGATGATTCTAGGTTACTTTTGATCATCCTCTCCTGGTCTTCCCCGTAATTTTCTAAAGTTCCCGAATATTGAGAACTACTAATAATCAATCTAGCTTTTTGTTGAGGTTGAATAAATGTAACTATTTTACCAATACCAATGACAGAGATAGGAGTTTCGTCCGCGTCCCAACATTCAGGATATTCAATTTCTATATTATGTTCCTGATTTTTATAAGTTGCTAATTTTCCATCACATTCAGAAATAGGACGGTTTAAAAATACAATTATTCCTATGATTACGATTAATCCCAAAGGGGCAACTTTCAGGAATAAATGATAAATTTTAGGTGGTAGTAATGGACTTTTTCTAGATATTATAGATATTTTTTGTAATGCTGTTAATACTTCTGTTACTGTCTGATAACGGTCTCTATGATCAGATTTGACCATTTTATCTAAAATGTCTGCAAGTTGATCACTAACTTTAATTTTACTATAATAACGCCAACTTATTTCTTGGTTATTATTATCATTATTGATATCTTTAGCCTCTATTTCTGTAAGTGCTTGAATTACAATCATTCCTAGAGAAAAAATATCACTATTGAATTCTGGTTTACCTTCTCCTTGTTCCCTTGGTGCATATCCTTTAGTGCCAAATCTTGTAGGATTATAATTACCATTCTCTTGGTTAATAAGTTCATTACCAATTATTTGAGTATCATCTTCTTGGTTATTAATTGGTTTGACAGGTTTAACTATCCCAAAATCAATGATGACTATTTTATTATCTATTTCTTGTCTCATGACATTACTTGGTTTTAAATCACGATGAATTACACCTTCACCATGAATATATTCCAATACTTCCAGAATATCTTTTAATAATTTAATAACAAATGCTTCACTGATATTAGTATTGGTAGATGTAGGTGGTAATTCTTTCGTTAAATCATGTCCTTTAATAAATTCTTGAACTATGAAAAACTGTTGATTTTCCGTAAAAAACGCTAAAAGTTTGGGTATTTGTGGATGATTGAGTTTTTGTAAAATTCCTGCTTCTCGTTCAAACAATTCTTGAGCTTTTTCTAATTGCTCTGGTTTTGTAGTTAATGGTGTGAAATGCTTAACCACACAAACAGGCGACCCAGGACGCTGGGTATCCTTGGCTAAATAAGTAGTTCCAAATCCACCCTGTCCTAACCTGGTAGTAATACAATAGCGTCCGCCTATAGTCGTACTTATCATCAGATTCACACCCCACCTGATTCCTTGTTTTGGGAAATATGCGGTTAATTATCGCACATTTGTCGCCATATTGGCGAAATTATTTGAGAGGTTAATTAATTTCAAATCCCCAACTCCTTAAAGAAGTGGGGGATATTAAAAGATATAAAAATACTGATTTAGTCTAAACTCCAGTTGCTACTAGCTGTTGATTGGTAACAGGAGCAAAAATATCTTCGTAACTTGGGAAAATTTCAAATACTGAATCAAGCTGGGTAAGTTCCAAAATCAACTTAACTGGAGCTTTAACGTTGCAAAGAACCAACCGACAACCAATTTGACGCGCTGTGGTAAGTCCCTTGACAAGTGGGACTAATCCAGAACTATCCATGAAATCTACTTCTGATAAATCTATAACCCAGAGTTGGTGATGCTGAGGTTCAATTGCAGCCATCTGTTCGCTCAAGATAGTACCACTATCCAGGTCTATACTACCTTGGGGTTTGAACAAAATCACTTGGCGTTCTTGTGTAAGAGTCATAAATTTAACTGAGTATTTAAAACACAAAAGAAAGGGCAAACTGACATCCATACTGTTTATAATTCAACCGCATAATGACTGTTTTCGCAAAGTTTATGAGAGTTAACAGCCGGACAGTTGAGAAAAAAATTTTCAGTATTTATGCCGTATAATTTGTTGATATGCTTTCCTAGTATAAGCATAAATTACTGCTAATTTCGGTAACGAACTTATCATTATCTCAAATTATCTATAGCAATCCGGTTTGATTGGTGATTGGTGATTGGTGATTGGTGATTGGTGATTGATAAAAACTATTCTTCTTTCTTCTTCTTCCCCCTGAACTCCGAACTCCGAACTCCTGATAGCGCAGCGTGGCGTTAGCCATACTCCTGACTCCTGAACTCCTCCTATTGCGGTTTGATTGACACCATAGCCAAAAGCAAGCAAAGATATGGTAAAGGTAAAAATTTGTAAACTCGGTGGTGTTGGATGTCTTTTGAGCTACTTTCACTAGAAAACATCCAAGAAATTGCTCATAATTATGGTTATTTAGCGATTTTTTTGGGAATATTGCTAGAAAATTTGGGCATTCCTCTTCCTGGCGAAACCGTAACGATTGTTGGTGGTTTCCTTGCCGGTAGTAATGAATTAAATTACTGGCTAGTTCTCGGTAACGCTGTGGGAGGTGCTGTAATTGGCGGTAATTGCGGCTATTGGATAGGTAGAGTGGGTGGTTGGCCTTTTCTGCTACAAGCTGGGAAGATTTTCCGCATTTCCGAAGTCCGACTACTAAGTATTAAAGAGCAATTTACGGAAAATGCCGCTAAGGCTGTATTTTTTGGGCGCTTTTTCGCTTTGTTGCGAATTTTTGCTTCACCACTTGCAGGTATAGCGGAAATGCCCTTCGGTAAGTTCCTAATTTATAATCTAGCTGGAGCGACTGCTTGGGGTAGTGTCATGGTGACATTAGCTTTTTTCGCGGGAAGAATTATTTCCCTGGAACAATTGGTAGCCTGGGTCAGTAAATTTGCAATTTTGGCGTTACTGATTTTAGTTGCTGTGATTGCTGTACCAATTTGGTTAGAGTCCCGCGAAGTTAAGCAGCAAACGGAAGAGTAGGTATTGGGGACTGGGGACTGGGGACTGGGTATTGGTAATTAGTAATGAGAATAATGATTTCCCCCTGCTCCCTGCCCCCTGCTCCCTGCCTTCTACTTATTCTGCTGCGCCCAAATGCGGGTAGGTAGTCCCCAAACGTAAATAAAGCCTTCTGCGGCTTTGTGATCAAATTGATCTTCTGCGCCGTAGGTGGCTAAATCGGGAGTGTAAAGGGTATTGTCACTCCAGCGCCCAACTATGATGGCGTTACCTTTGAAAAGTTTTAACCGCACTACACCGGAAACTCTTTCCTGTGTTTGTTGAATAAAGGCATCTAAGGCTGCTTTGAGTGGACTATACCAAAGTCCGTTGTATACAAGTTTGGTGTAGGTTTCTTCTATGCCTCGTTTGTACTGGCTGACATCTGCTGTTAATGTGAGGCTTTCTAAGTCACGGTGGGCGTTAATCAGAACTATCATGGCTGGTGATTCGTAGATTTCCCGTGATTTGATGCCTACTAAACGGTTTTCAATCATGTCAATGCGGCCAATTCCATGATTTCCCACGATTTTATTGAGTTGTTCAATTAACTCAACAGGCTGTTTTGATGTGCCATTGATAGTGGTAGGAAGCCCTTTTTGGAAGCCAATTTCTAGATATTCCGGCTCGTTGGGAGTATCCGCTATGGCTTTGGTCATTTCATAGATTTCTTCCGGTGGCTCGTTGGCTGGGTCTTCCAATGTACCAGCTTCAATACTGCGACCTAGCAAGTTTTTATCTATGCTAAAAGGAGAGGATTTTTTCACGGGTGCAGGAATACCAAATTTCTCACCATAGGCGATGGTTTGTTCCCGACTCATACCCCATTCTCTGGCTGGTGCTAGGATTTTCAGGTTAGGGTTGAGGGCTGTACAGGAAACATCAAAGCGTACTTGATCGTTACCTTTACCTGTACAACCGTGAGCGATCGCATCCGCACCATATTTTGCAGCCGCCTCTACCAGTATCTTAGCAATCAAGGGTCGAGCCAGGGCTGTACCAAGAGGATAGCGGTTTTCATAGAGCGCATTGGCTTGAATCGCCGGAAATGCGTAGTCTTTAACAAATATATCCTTAACATCCGCTACCAAGGATTCACTTGCACCGGACTTAAGAGCTTTTTCTCGAACTGGTTCTAATTCATCTCCCTGACCTAAATCTGCTGCTAGGGTAATTATCTCCTCTACTCCCCACTCTTGCTTGAGATAGGGAATGCAAACAGAAGTATCAACTCCACCAGAATATGCTAGAACAACCTTTTTAGCGCGACCCATGAATTTCTCCACTTAGGAAAACAAAGAATGAGTCATTATTATATCTGACTTGCCTAGCGGATATTTTTTTATGCAACTGTGACTTTGCTATATTTGTTTTATCCTAAATATGGGTAATAGTTTTTTGGGTGCAATTGTGTTTTTGAGTATTGTCATTCCTACATATAATCGTTTACCAATTTTGGAAAAGTGCCTCCGCGCTTTGGAGAGTCAGGAGTTCAGCAATAAAACTTATATAGAAGACTATGAAGTTGTGTTAGTAGATGATGGCTCTACCGATGGTACTTTAAATTGGTTAGCTTTACATAAAGATGAGTTTCCCCACGTCCGCTGTTTTGAACAAAATCATGCAGGTCCAGCAGCAGCGCGAAATTTAGGGGTGGAAAAAGCGCAAGGTGACACAATTATTTTTATTGATAGTGATTTAGTGGTTTTGTCTAATTTCCTCCAAGCTCATACAAATGCTTTGGTACAGGGAAGAGAGAAATTAGGGAGCGATCGCTTTTTTACTTACGGTGCTGTAATTAATACTTGTAATTTCAACAATCCTACGGGTGAACCTTATAAAATCACAGATTTTTCTGCTGCTTTCTTTGCTACGGGTAATGTGGCTATTCCCAAACATTGGTTAGAAAAAGCTGGATTATTTGATAATGGTTTTCAACTTTATGGTTGGGAAGATCTAGAATTAGGTGTTAGGTTAAAAAACTTGGGTTTAAAATTAATTAAATGTCCTGAAGCCGTTGGCTATCACTGGCATCCACCATTTAGTTTACAGCAAATTCCTAAGTTAATTGATCAGGAAATTCAACGGGGACGCATGGGAGTTTTGTTTTATCAAAAACATCCCACTTGGGAAGTAAAAATGATGATTCAAATGACCTGGTTTCATCGTCTATTATGGAGGATTCTCTCTGTAAACGGATTATTGAATGAAAGAACTATGTCTCCGTTTTTACAATGGCTAATTAATATTGGTAAACCGCAATTGGCTTTGGAAATTGCCCGAATTTTCTTGAATTGGTATAATGTCAAGAGTGTTTATGCGGCTCATGCTGAAACAAAAAGTAAGTAAATCAAATTTATATACATCCTAGCTCATTAGGGTGGGCATTGCCCACCATGATCCATCATGTTAAATTGATAACCCTATTAATCATCGTGATCATCAAAGGGATCATCTAATTCCTGACTTGGAGGTCCAAAAGATGTATAAATTGCCATACCAGTAATAGCAACCAATGCCGAGCAAAAGGCAATTCCAAGCACCGTAGCGGGTTCTAAGTCCATAAATTTAGATACATATTATGAAAGCCATATTTATAGAATATTACAAAATTTAACTTATCGCACATTGTCTCGGAAGTCAGGAGTCAGGATTCCTAACTCCTTCTGTGAACAAGCAACTCCTGATCAAGAATCAATACCAGTAAAATTCTGGGTATTGCAAAGATTCATTGCCTTTTCTACTCCCTGTTTAAAACTAAATTCTCCACACTCAACAACAAAGTTTAAAACCTGAGACATAACTTTATTCTCAGCAGTGGAAAATCGCCCCAAAACATGAGAAACAGTATGAGAATTATCCCCATCTATGACACTCTTTGGCTTACCTATACCAATTCGCAATCTGGGGAAATTTTGGGTATTTAGATGAGAAATAATGCTTTTCATGCCATTATGTCCACCCGCAGAACCGGATAAACGTAAGCGAGTCCTACCCAAAGGTAAATCTAAATCGTCATAAATGACTAATACTGATTCAGGCGGTATTTTGTACCAATTTGTCACGGCTTGAATAGCTTGTCCTGAAAGATTCATATAGGTTAGGGGTTTGAGCAAGCGGACTTTACCCTGACCCGCTGCATTCCCTTCTCCAAACTCTCCTTGAAACTTGCGATTTTCAGCTAGAGAAATTTGCCACGCGCGAGATAGGGTGTCTATGGCTGCAAAGCCAATATTATGACGAGTTTGATCATATTTAGGTTCTGGATTTCCCAGTCCGACAATTAGCTGGGGAATTACCAAAGCCGTTGGTTTTAATTGTTCATCTTTCATCCTTGTATATTTTCTGGCTGGTTTTTTCCGGCTTCAATGTGTTTATGCTCTAATTCAGCGGTTGTTTGTACGGTTTCTTTTAATTGTTCAGATTCTTTTTTAAACTCGCTTTGAAATTCATTAGAGGCTTCTTGAAAACTGCGAATGGTTTTTCCCAAACTGCGACCAATTTCTGGTAACTTCTTGGGTCCAAAGATTAATAATGCAACTACCATAATGACACCCATTTCTGGTAAGCCGATACCAAATATATTCATTCTTCTCTCCTGTGTACAGAAAAACCGCCACAACTACCTTATAGCTTTGGGATCTAGATTAATTTTATCGCTATTTTTAGGTATTTTTTTCAAGAATAAAAAAACCCGGACGAGCCGGGTAGATGCTAATTGTCAGCTTGATGACTGGATAGTCATTAGCCGCCTAAACCGCGCCAATCCACAAGCACATCCTGAATTAACAGAGACTTGTTATAAACTTGGAGAATAATTAGCAGAAATACGAAGAATAAACCCATAAATACAGCCATTAAGGGTGTTGTTCCCCAACCTGGAGATACCTTACCATACTCAGCATTTAAGGGTCTGAGAATATCTCCCAACCTAGTCCGTTGTGCCATAGTTCACCTAAGAATCAGTTGCCAAAGCTTTTTTTAATTTTTTTAGACATTCCTAAGCCTTTACAGGCGAAGGATTCTTGGTTTAAACCTGTATGTTTTAGATTGGTCTAATCACAGATTTAATAGTTCATACTTACTCGTGCAATTGCCACGAATAATTACCCAAGCTTTTATCCAGATAGTGGATAAGTTCCCGGTTGTCTCACGGTACATGGATTAATCCAAAAGCTGTTCTTAAATTATCGCAGTTTGTGATCTTTGTTTAGCGATATTGCTGAAGGTTTTCGCCACATTTACAAAAATACATGATTTTGGCTGGACTAATACGGTTATGGAGGAATTAACGAACCGCAGAGGCGCAGAGTACACAGAGGGAAGAGTTAGAGAGAGAGGGCTATGCGTTTGATACCGTCTTTGAGGAGGGGAACGTTAAAGTTGATGAGGAGTCCTAAAGTGCGCTTGGTTATTTTGAGGTAGGAGAGAAGTTGAGCTTCGTGAATGGGGGCTAGGGTTTGCACAGCTTTTAATTCTACAACTAAACAGTCTGCAACTAAAAAATCTAATCTACCTCTACCTACATCATGTCCTTTATATGTCAAGCTTATTGACTTTTCAACTTCATGATGTATACCCCGAATCATAAATTCAACAACCAGTGCCTCTTTATACACCTCCTCCAAAAACCCAGGACCCAAAACCCGGTGTACCTCAATTGCAGCCCCAATAACCTCTCCCGTAAGCTCATTCATATCCTCTCCCAAATTTCTTACCTCCGTGTTCTCTGTGCCTGGAGTGGTTCGTTTTCATCATATAATCCTTGCAAAAACAACTAATTACCAAATTAACCCAATTATCACCTCTACCAAACCTCTTACCTCCGTGTCCTCTGCGTCTCTGTGGTTCGTATTCATTATAACTGCAAAAACAACTACAGCAAATTGTCATCAAACCTGGAACAAGAACCCCACCCCCAACCCCCTCCCCGCAAGCGATGAGGGGGCTAAGATGTACCTTGTGTGATTGCAAATTGCTGTAATTACCAAATTAACCCAATTATCACCTCTACCAAACCTCTTACCTCCGTGTCCTCTGCGTCTCTGTGGTTCGTATTCATTATAACTTCTTCCTACACCATGCTAGTGGTGCTTGGGAAAACAAGCTCAGATCAAACCCTCAATACCTAATTTTAGGTGTTAATTTATGCTACGATAGCGATGTCCTTGATAAAAGCAATCAGAATATGAAGGTGTACCGAGTTTTGTATAGCTACGCCATGCAAGCTATCAAAAATCAAATAGGAGTCCTATAGGAGTCTTATATAAATTCTATTCTTCAGGGCTTAAATTTCCTCCTTTTTTACCATTTTTCCGCCCAGTAGATAATCTCTGAAGATGTTACATCAATTGCGACTCCATGACTATTCCCATGATTCCATTTTGAGCCGGGTTGGCCTTTATCTTCAGCTTTTAATACTAATATTTCATAACTGCTAGGAAAAGTTTCTGTTTCTGAATCGCTAGTATAAAAGAATGTTGTTGGTACGCCGTTGGGTTGATTACTATGATTATTTGTATTCCCACCCCGGTATTGATGCTGAGAGATTTTTTTGTATTGTTTCAGGAGGTTTTCAATCTTTGCTTGTGGTTCTTTGAGACGAATTTGCAAAGAACTACTTTCGGGTGTGATTCCGGGAGAATAAGCCATTTGTAAAACTTGAGCATCACTAGGAATTTGTCTGGGAAAATGTTGAATTTGTTGAAGATCAGCCCATTTGTGATGACGAATTTCTTGATATTGTGATGTATCTGTAATTAGCTGTAGTTGTTTGGTTTTACTAGTAGCTTTATTAATCAGAAAACCGCCAATAACTAGACCAAAACTACCCAAGGACAGTAAAATTATTGTAGTGAGTTTAACTAAAATAGATTGCTTCATTTGGTTGGGTTGCATCTAGCTGGTAGATTAATATCCCAACCTTTAAAACAGCAGTCCTGATAGTTTTGAATCTAGCCTGAGTTAGATTAACAGGAAAATTTTGATTTGGTTAAATTGATGACAAATTTAAAAAGAACCAATGATCATTCCTGCCAAAATTAGAAAACCAATCCAGACGTTTTGACGAAACATTTCCCCATAGGCAGGATGAGGTATTTCTGGCTGTTGTAAGCGGATAATTTGCCAAATCCAAGCAATGGTAGCGAGGATTAAACTGATCCAAAATGCTGTATTTAAGTGAACTAAGAAACCTACTCCAGCTAGGAGAATAACTGTCCCCATGAGGAAAATAGCGATCGCTGTTGGGGCATATTTACCAAAGAATATCGCGCTAGAATTAATGCCAATACGTTGATCATCTTGGCGATCGCTCATTGCATAGATTGTATCAAATCCTAATGTCCATAGTACCGTCGCCCCCCAAAGTAACCATGTCGGTGCTGTAATATTGGCTGTCACTGCACTCCAACTAATTAAAACCGCAAAACCCCAAGCTATGGAAAGCACCAATTGGGGAACGGGAAATACCCGTTTTGCACCGGGATACAGGACGATAACCGGAACGGCGGCCACAGACAACCAGAAGCTTAATGGGTTAAGATAGAAAGCGATAACTGCGGCACAGGCGAGGGAGACTATCCCCACCACAATCCCAATTTTAACGGAAAGGGCGCGAGATGCCAGGGGGCGATCGCGTGTTCTTTCAACTTGAGGATCAATATCTCTGTCCCATAAATCATTAACCACACAACCAGCCGCACTGGTGGCGATACTACCGCAAATAATTACTCCTACTAGGGGGATAGGCGGTTTACCAGCAGCGGCCAAGAATACAGCCCATAATGCGGGTATCATCAGAATTAACCTACCTTCCGGTTTATTCCACCTTAACAGCCGGATAATTACAAGCCATAATGGTTCTTGGTTGGTTTTTGGTGTTTTAAACATATGAGACGATTGTGCATAGTACCTTGATTACACCATAATTTCATTAGCCATAAATAATCAGGTACTTTGCAAACAAATAAAGTTAAGTAAGTAGGTTGACGTTGAAAATTGTCGTTATGGCAAGGCAAAAGGCAAGAGGCAAGAGTGAAGAGGGTTTGGGCGATTTTACGTTTCTTTACACAGTTTGGTTTTATTGTGTTCACCTACTTAAGTAGGCGTTAAAAATTATCTTTATAGCAATGCAAGCAAAAGTAAATAGGTTTTTAGTGATTTTACGTTTTTCCACAGAGTTTGATTTTATCGTGTTAAACTACTTAAGTGAAGAATAATTATCACTAACAATGGAAATTACCACTGTTTCACCCCAGTCCATGGACTTAATGCAAATGCTTACAGGGTATTGGGTGTCCCAATCCATCTATGCCGCCGCGAAGCTAGGCATTGCTGATTATATTACTGATGAGGAAAAGAGTTATATTGAACTTGCAAGTACAACTCAAACCCATGAAGAGTCTCTTTACCGTCTTTTGAGAGCATTGGCGAGTGTAGGCATCTTTATTGAGACAAGTCCTGGGTATTTTGCGACAACTCCCATGGCAAACCTGCTCCGTAGTGATGTGCCTGATTCATTGCGATATGTAGGAATTATGCTAGGTGATATCGAACATCAATTAAGTTGGGGTAATATTGTCCACGCTGTTAAAACAGGTGAGAGCGGATTTAAAAAGTCATTTGGCATGAATGTGTTTGACTATTACTGTGAAAACCCGGAGGCTGCGGATATTTTTGATCGATCTATGACCGGTTTTTCTAAAATTGAAGCTGCCGGGGTAATTACCGATTATAACTTTACAGGAATTAACAGTTTAGTTGATGTGGGTGGAGGGGTGGGAAGTTTACTAACCTCAATTCTCCAGGCTTATCCGCAAATGACGGGGATATTATTTGATTTACCTCATGTGATTGAGAGGGCTAAATTAAGTATAGCAAATAAAAGAGGTAATACTGACGATGAAACAAGCGATCGCTACCAATTAGTTAGCGGTAGCTTTTTTGAGCCATTGCCACCCAAACAAGACGCTTATTTGCTCAAGCATATTATCCATGATTGGGATGACGAAAAGGCGATCGCCATTTTGCAACAATGTCGTCAAGCGATGGCAGCCCATAGTAAAGTTTTAGTAGTGGAGTCAGTTATACCTTCAGGTAATGAGCCTTTTCCCGGCAAATTTATGGATATAAATATGTTGGTGATGTGTACCGGAGGCAAGGAACGAACCGCTGAAGAGTTTTCTAATATATTTAAAGAAGCTCAACTTGAATTGGTGAGAATTGTGCCAACGCGAGGAATGGTAAGTGTTGTAGAAGGGCAAGCGATAGGTGGCTAATGTTCCTGAAATATCTGAGTAATTAACTGAACTGGTATTGAGTTTTTTCTGTAGTTAACAATTAAAAATACGGATTGGGCAGGATTTTTGTGAACTTTGTAACAGTTAGCTAATTTATAGTCTCCATTAATGTAATTAATCTATTTTGATAATGGGGAGACCTCAAGACGGTATTTTTATCTATTTTTCGAGCGATAATCCAGATGCTGAATTTAATCCCTGTTGACAACAGAAATCCACCCAGTCAACCAGTTCCAGAAAATCAGATGATTGCAGCCATTGATATTGGTACAAATTCTTTGCACATGGTGGTGGTAAAAATTGACGCAACTTTACCATCTTTTACCATTATTGCCAGAGAAAAGGAAACGGTGAGATTAGGCGATCGCAATTTAATGACTGGGGACTTAAAACCAGAAATCATGAGTAAGGCGATCGCCTGTTTAGGCAGATTCAAAACCCTTGCTGAAAGCTTAGGAACAAATAGCATTGTGGCTGTAGCTACAAGTGCCGTCCGTGAATCTCCCAACGGCAAAGAATTTCTTCATCAAATCGAAACCGAAGTTGGCTTAATCGTTGACTTGATTTCTGGACCCGAAGAAGCCCGTCGCATCTACTTAGGTGTCTTGTCGGGGATGGAATTTAACAACAAACCCCACATCATCATTGATATTGGTGGTGGTTCAACAGAATTGATTTTAGGAGACAGCGAAGAACCCCGTAGTCTCACCAGTACCAAAATCGGTGCAGTGCGTCTAACGGGAGAATTAATCGCCTCAGATCCCATCAGCGAAACCGAATTTCAATACCTCCAAGCCTACGCTAGAGGAATGCTAGAACGTTCTGTCGAAGAAGTCCAAGGAAAACTCAAAATTGGCGATTCTCCCCAGTTAATCGGCACATCTGGGACAATAGAAACCATTGCTACCATCCATGCGCGGGAAAAATTAGGTCTTGTTCCCTCCACCCTCAACGGCTATCAATTCAGTCTTCAAGACTTGCGAACCTGGGTAAATCGCCTCCGCAAAATGACCAATGTGGAACGGGCAGCGATCGCCGGGATGCCAGAAAAGAGGTCAGAAGTGATACTTTCAGGGGCAGTAATTTTACAGGAAGCGATGACCTTGTTAGGAGTCGAATCCTTAACAGTCTGTGAGCGATCGCTTCGAGAAGGGGTAATTGTAGACTGGATGCTGACTCATGGCTTCATTGACAACAGACTACGGTTTCAAAGTTCCATTCGAGAACGCAGTGTATTAAAAACAGCCAAAAAATACCAAACTAACTTAGAACATAGTCAACGAGTTACCGCTTTTGCTTTAGATATATTTGACCAAACCAAAGGACAACTACATTATTGGAATACAGATCAACGCCAATTACTATGGGCTGCTGCCATTTTACACAATTGTGGTCACTATGTCGGTCATTCATCACACCACAAACATTCATACTACTTAATTAGAAATAGTGAATTACTCGGTTATAACGAAACCGAAATCGAAATCATCGCCAATATAGCCCGTTATCACCGCAAATCTCCACCCAAGAAAAAGCACGACAGCTATCGAAATCTACTCCACAAAGAACATCGGACAATGGTTAATCAACTCAGCGCAATTTTAAGATTAGCTGTGGCTTTAGACAGAAGACAAATAGGAGCTATTTCTTATATTAAATGTGACTATATTCCCAACTTCAAAGAATTTAAGATGTCCATATTTCCATCTACCATTGATGATGAATGTTCCTTAGAAATGTGGAGTTTAGACTACAAAAAAGGAGTCTTTGAAGAAGAATTTGGTTTAAGATTCGTAGCAACATTAATGAATACAGCACATTTTATCTGAACTACATCTTAGCCCCCTCATCGCTTGCGGGGAGGGGGTTTGGGGGTGGGGTTATTGTACCTCATAACACCTAGAAGTGCTGTATATTCATGAAATCCGCAGAGGAATAGTTACTGGATTATTTCCTCCAAAATTTCTACAGCCTTTTTGACATTATTATAGTAGCTCAATATATTGTGGTAGCTCATACCTATACTTTTACCATGAGCTATTTTGTGGCGATTTTCAACCACATTATCTATAGAGGTTTTTATTTGATCATTTATTTTATTAGTGAATTCATTTGCCAAATCTGAGCTAAATTCAAGCAATATTCTTTTAATTTTCTCTGTTTTACAGTTTGTTATATCATCTATCTTTTTTCCAACAAATTTTTGAATATTGGCTGAAGCTTTATTTTCACAATATTTTTCTAATAAAACTCTCAGAGATTCCTCAATGAATCCTGATACCAATATACATAAATATTTTGACCATTCACTTTTAATCTCTAGTTCTTCAAAAAGGGCAACTTTTTTAAATAGATTATCTATTTTCTGACGATGAGCTAATATAGATGGATTCATAAGTGTGTATTTCTATAAAGCTCTTCCACATACTCCAGCCTCTTCATAAGATTTTTTTTACTTGTGGTAGAGTGTTTAGTAAGTGACCAGAAATGCTGATCATTTGTGAGTAATTCGTAGGCTTTTTTGAATTTTGAGCATTCCAAACCTTTAGGAGTTAGAAGCATCAGGCTCTCAAAAAGAAGTGTGTTGAATGATTTTTTAGGATAAAAAACTTCTGATCCTATACAATTTTCAAGAAAATCTATTGTACTGAAAAACAAATTTTTTATTTCATTTTCAGAAATTATATTCAAGTCTTTATTTTCTAACATGAATTTATTAAGAAAATCAATCATATTTCCTGAATAATGCACTAAATCAAAATGTAGAGCCAAAAATCTTAAAATAAGCTCTTGTCCATTAGAAATAATATCATCCTTATGATAAAGCTTTCTCCAGGTTTCATTATTTGATAAATCTTGAAGCAGTTCACTAAAAGAACCATGATAAATAGCATTGCGAATTTCCTGGGGATTTAAAGGCGTTCCAGTAGTATTCAGTCGTTCAAATAGATAAAATATACCCCGTGGATCATAACTTTCAGATATGATTACACAGTGGATTATTGCATTATCAAGCTCACGACGCTCGGATGAAGGTAATGTCGAATAAGTTAATCCTTCTAGCTGTTGGACAACACCTTTAAGCTTAAATACTTTTCCATTTGGAAAAAATCCTTGAAAGAAATATTGTAAAGTTTTCAGACGTTGTTGTCCATCTATAACCAGATATTTTTTAGAAAACTTATCTTTAGCGAGAAAGAGTGAAGGGATAGGAAGACCTAATAATAAAGTCTCAATAAAGCGTGATGCTTCTTCTTCTTTCCAAACATACTGTCTCTGAAACTCTGCAATAATAAATTCTTGTTCTTCCATTCGTTTTACTAATGTATCAACTGGAAAATCAGCACCGTAATACTCAACTTCTAGTCTTGGACTTTCTGTTTCTTGTATGTCGTAGTTCATAGGTTAGTTATACATTTATACTTACTATATTAGTGGAATGGTTGCACATCCTCTTAGATCGTAGCCCATCTGCCAGTTTATTTAAATTATATCTATCAGATTGCCATAAACCGCGTCTCTGGGTGAACTAACCTTACGGCTAACACCTATAACCAAAAATTATATATGTATAAATATCACAATACAAATTTATTATATTTACGGTTGCACAGCCCTAACCACACCTTGATATATTCACAGAAGTATTTATCAAAACAAAGTAAAAAAAGTAACACTTAAAAATGGAAATTTCTTTTATAAAAAATCAGCCGAGCCATGCTAAAGTTTGAATCTTGTTATCCTCCTTAGCTGCTTCAGCTTATGTATCTGCCTTCTTTACATCCACAACACCTTGAAGAATTAGTCAAGAGCAGTGGTATAAACTTAGACTTAATTCTTTTGAACTTTAAATCGCTTCAGGGCATCAGTGCTTATGAATATTTGCTGATTTCTGACCAACTCCCGCGCACCAATACAGGGATGATTAGAAATGCTTGGTTGCAGCGTTATCATCATGTTACCGCAGGTGG
The DNA here is from genome assembly GCF_028330045.1 of Aphanizomenon sp. CS-733/32. NCBI lineage: Bacteria > Bacillati > Cyanobacteriota > Cyanophyceae > Nostocales > Aphanizomenonaceae > Aphanizomenon > Aphanizomenon sp. CS-733/32. The sequence continues at coordinate 45,739 of NZ_JAQMSE010000172.1, read as the reverse complement.
TTGGTGGTGTTCGGGACTAGACCCCCTTAACAATTGGCATAATATGGAATGGGGATGTTTTAAGCCCAACCAACCGCGACAAAATCAAAAAGGTAAATCCATCAAATATGAACATCCTCCCAGCACACCCACACGCATATTTTGTTTACGCATATCCTTAGCAATTTGGCAAGAAGTTGGACAACGTTACAACTTAAGTTTACCGGAAAATATCACCATTAATCATGATGGTGAAGCCGAAGGTTTTTGGCCATGGGTAATTAAAAATAAAATAGCTATTGTTATTTGTGAAGGTGTGAAAAAAGCCGCAGCCCTTTTAAGTCAGGGATATGTGGCGATTGCGATTCCCGGTATTAATAGCGGTTATCGGGTCATTAAAGATGAATTTGGCAAAGTTACCCGGCGGCAATTAATCCCTGATTTAGCCACATTTACACATACAAAACGCGATTTTTATATTTGTTTTGATTTTGAAACCCAAGCCAAAAAAATTGCCGCTGTCAATAATGCTATTTCCCAACTCGGTTATTTATTTCAACAACAAAACTGCCCTGTTAAAGTTGTCGAACTTCCAGGAAAAGAAAAAGGAGTTGATGAATTTATCATTGCCAAAGGTGCAACAGCCTTTGATAAAACTTATTGTCAAAGTCTAGATTTAGATATTTATATTGCCCAAACCAAACCTCACACAGAGTTAACAATTCCGGCAACACTGACTATTAACTGTCCTTATTTGGGAAACATTGCCTTTCCTACATCTGGTTTAGTGGGAGTTAAATCAGCAAAAGGTACAGGTAAAACCACAGCCCTAGAAAGCATTGTTCAACAAGCAAGAAACCATAATCAACCAGTTTTATTAATTACCCATAGAATCATCTTAGGACGGTTTTTATGTGATAAAATCGGCATTAAATGGGGTTTTGAACATCAAGAATGGAGTATAGAAGCTGATGAATTACCTGTTACTTATCCTTTAGCAATTACCCCATCTTTAGGATTATGTGTAGATTCAATTTGGAAATTAAGACCCGAAGATTGGCGCGGTGCAATATTAATTTTAGATGAAGTTGAACAATCTTTATGGCATCTACTCAATAGCAATACCTGTAAACAAAAACGAGTTAAAATTCTCCGCATTTTTCAACAACTAATTTCTACAGTTCTCACAACTGGAGGATTAATCATTGCCCAAGATGCCGATTTATCAGATGTATCTTTAGAATATTTACAGACTTTATCAGGAATTAAATTAACCCCTTGGGTAGTTGTCAATGAATGGAAACCGGCAAAAGGTTGGGATACAACTTTTTATGATTCACCCAATCCTACACCCCTAATTAATCAACTGGAATTAGACCTAATTGCTGGACGAAGATGCTATGTAACTACCGATAGTCGTTCTGGACGTTACAGTTGTGAAACTATTGAACGTTATTTAAGGGAACGTTTACAAAAACTCAGAAGAGAATTTCCTGAAACCTTGGTAGTTAGTAGTCATACTACTAACACACCTGGTCATGCAGCCGTTGATTTGATAGCAGCAATAAATCAAAAAATCACTGATTATGATACTGTTTTTGTTACTCCCAGTTTAGGAACAGGAATTAGTATTGATGTCCAACATTTTGACCGAGTTTATGGTATTTTTCAAGGGGTAATTCCTGACTCAGAAGCACGTCAAGCTTTAGCAAGAGTTAGAGATAATGTTCCCCGTGTGATTTGGTGTGCTAAACGCGGTATTGGCTTAATTGGTAGTGGTAGTACAAATTATCGGTTACTATCTCATTGGTATCAAGAAAATCAAAAAGAAAATTTGGCTTTATTAAGTCCTTTACACAAAATAGATGTAGATTTACCTTTAGTTTATGATCCCATTCATTTACGAACTTGGGCAAAATTATCTGCTAGGGTAAATGCCTCTATTCGTCTTTATCGGCAATCTATGCAAGATGGATTGATAGCTGATGGTCATTATATTCAAATGCGAAGTAATGAAGTACAAAACAACATTCTCCGTGATTTACGTTTAGCCTTTTTTGCCACTGAACCTAGTGATTTAGAAAATCGTAAACGGTTAATTGTCGAAATTGTGAAAGCGCAAAAAGATTGGGCGCAAAGTCGTCAAAAAGCTAAAGAAATTAAACGCAAAATCAAGGACATTAAGCAGCAGAATCAATTAGCAGCAGCCAATTCTGTAGCTACAGCCAAAGATATTAACTATCTAGAATATGAACAACTATTGACTAAACATTCTCTCAGTAATGCCGAACGTCATCAGGTTAATAAATATATTCTCAGACAAAGGTATGGAATTGTCGTTACTCCCCAACTGAAATTACAAGACGAAAAAGGATATTATGGGCAATTGTTAATTCATTATTATTTAACTCATGAAAGTGAATATTTTCATGTCAAAGATCAACAAGAATGGAGTCAGCAGTTATTGTGGGGTGAAGGTAAGGTTTTTCTCCCAGATTTAAGAACTTATACCCTCAAAGTGGAAGCTATGCGGGCTTTGGGAATAATGCAATTTTTGGAAATAGCAAGGGTATTTACTGAAAATGATCCTGACTTAATTTGGTTGAAAAATGTGGCTGTACAAAGTAGTAGACACATTAAACGGGCTTTGGGAATTGATTTAGTTAGAGGTAAAGAATCTGTTTCGGGAGTTAAGTTATTAAACAGATTTTTAAGTTTGTTGGGTTTGAAGTTGCAACAAGTTAATGATGGTTATACAATTGATTTAGAAAGTCTCAATGATGGTAGAGACAAAATATTTGCAGTTTGGCAACACCGTGATGATTTGATGTTAACTTCTTTACGTAATATGGAAGGAGAAATGGTGGATTTGTCTGGAAAGTCTCGGTATGAAACTGTATTGATAAGTTGACCAGATCCCCGACTTCTTTGAGAAGTCGGGGATCTACAGGGATATACCTGTATTTATGGTAGAATCTATTTTGTGCGTCTACAAGTTACAAAATGAATAAAAATATTAATTTTGATGTTATTAATGCTTTGCACCAACAGGGTTTAGATCATTATCATGATGGTAATTATCAACAAGCGATCGCTAATTTTGATGCAGTTTTAGAATTATCCCCTGATTTCTCGATAGCTTATATTAATCGAGGTAATATCTTTCATATTTTAGGGAATTATGAAAAAGCGATCGCTGATTATAATCAATGTATAAAAATAAATCCTAATTTTGCGGAAGCCTATCATAATCTTGGTAATAGCTATTATGCTTTACAAGAATATGAAAATGCGCTTTCTAATTATAATTTTTCTCTAGAAATTAATCCTAAATTTGGTGCAGCTTACTACAATCGCGGTTTAGTTTATGCTCGTATTCAAGATTATCACCAAGCGATCGCTAACTTTAACCAAGCATTAAAAATAGTTCCTGATGATATTCAAGCATACTCTGAACGAGGTTTAGTCTATAGCAACTTGGGAGATTATGAAAATGCTATTCAAGATTATAACCAAGCATTACAGATCAATCCCACATTGGCTTTAGTATATGGGTTTCGAGCTAATGCACATCATCAATTAGGAAACTATGAAAGTGCTATTCAAGATTATAATCAGGCATTACAAATCAATCCCCATTTAACTACAGCGTATTATGGACGGGGAATGGTACGAGAGGCTATGCAAGACTTTGTTAATGCAGTTACAGATTATACCCAAGCTATAGAAGTGTCTCCAGAATTTGCCCCGGCTTATTGTAAGCGAGGTGATGCTCATAGGTTGTTGGGTAGTATACAAACAGCTATTCAAGACTACAATCAAGCCTTGCTAATAGATACAGATTTTCTAGCTGCTTATTATCATCGAGGCAATAGTCGTTATGCAGTTAAAGATTTTGCTGGTGCAGTTAGTGATTTTACTGAAGCTTTACGCTTAAATCCCCAGTCTGCTGTCTTTTATAGCGATCGCGCCAATGCTCGTTATGCCCTGAAAGAATATCAAAAAGCTATATTAGATTATACTCAAGCTATCAGTATTAACCCTAGTTTAGCTGAAGATTGGTTTAATCGAGGTCGAAGTCGCTTTCTGGTTGGAGACTTAAATAACGCATTAGCAGATTTAAACCAAGCCATACAATTACAGCCCCGTTATCCTTTAGCTTATTTAGTCAGAGCAGATATGCATAAACATTCGGGTAATCAATTAGATGCGATCGCCGATTTTCGTAAATCTGCTGATCTCTATTATCAGTCAGGAAACACGCGGTACTATCAGGAGATTACCAATCTAATTTCTACAATGTCTCAGACAGGTGACAGGTGACAGGTGACAGGGAATAGGGAATAGGGAATAGGGGACAGGGAAGAAATTTACTTCTCTCTTCCTCCTGAACTCCTGAACTCCTGAACTCCTGACTCCTGACTCCTGACTCCTGACTCCTGACTCCTGACTCCTCAGTTAATTTCTCGATAGTGTTTTTGAAGATCCTCAATTGTGAATAAAGCCTCAAATTGCAACCCAGCCGACTCATATAGCTCCCCACCGCCCTGCAATCTATCTATGAGGGAGATTACCCTATCTACCGTATAACCAGCAGCCTGTAGCCGTTCTACAGCCTTGAGGGCAGATTGTCCAGTTGTTACCACATCTTCCAAAACCACGACTTTTGCCCCCTGGGGTAAACTGGGACCCTCAATGTAAGCCATTGTTCCGTGTCCCTTAGCTTCTTTGCGAATAATTAAAGCTGGTATCAGTCTATTTTCGTATACGGATACTACACTAACTGCGGATACAATAGGATCAGCCCCCAAGGTTAAACCTGCCACAGCTTGAGTATTTTGAGGTAACATTGGTAATAATAATCTCGCCATAGCCAAAGCACCTTGGGGGTCAAGTGTGACTTGTTTACCATTAATATAGTAAGAACTTTGTTGTCCAGAGGAAAGAACAAAATCACCTTCTTGATACGCAAGCCGGCAAAATAAATCTAGTAACTTTTGACGGAGAGTGGTTAAATCAGTGGTAGTTGCCCAAATGTTTGGGTTGCTAGAAACTTCGGCGGAATAAGACATTACAAACAATTAAAAGTTGTGTTAAACCAAAATTGAAACTCAACAGAGTTATCTTTATTAAGCATAAATTAAGATTTACCCAAAAAGTAGCGAGAATTAAATTAATTTAATTCTGTCCGCAGCAACGAGTGTGGTTTTCTCTCTGAAAGTGTCAATCCCCCTCTTCACTAATGACTACCTTACCCCGAAAGACAAAGTAATTGTAGATGTTGTAAAACAACATAATTGGAATCAAGAACCCAATGAACGTAATCATAAAGACCATTGAAGTGGCAGAAGAGGCAGCTTGATAAATAGTAATAGTTGGGGGAATAATGAAAGGAAAGGCAATAAATCCCAAACCAATAAACGTTAGTAGAAATATTAATGCCGTGTAAACAAATGAGGCAATTTCCTCTTTTCTATCTAAACTTTTCAGTAGCAACCAAATCAACAGCATACCCAATAAAGGAATCAGGGCAAAAATATAAACCTCTGGTTGATGAAATAGCCTAGCTCTAGCATTTTCATAGACAATGGGTGTACTAATTGTAATTAAAATCGCGCCAATGAAAGTTGTCCAAGCTGCTAATTTTGCCGTGCGAAAGTGAGTTTCCTGTAATGTCCCTTCAGTCTTTAAAATCAAGTAAGTTGAACCAATCAATACATAACCTTGCACAAGTGTCAATGCCGTTAATAACGATTGCCAACTTAACCAATCCCATATTCCACCAATAAAATGCCCAGCCGCATCAACTTTGATTCCTGCTAATACACCACCCAAGGCAAATCCTTGAAATAAAGAAGCAATGAAACTACCGATTCCAAAAGCAAAATTCCAAAAACTTTTATTCTCAGAATGTTCCCGAAATTCAAAAGCAACAGCCCGCAAAATTAACCCTACAACCATCACCATTAAAGGCAAATAAAGGGCATTGAGAATTGTCCCATAAGCTAAAGGAAAAGCCCCAAATAATGCCCCAGCCATCAACACTAACCAGGTTTCGTTAGCATCCCAGACATTACCCAAACTAGTCATTAATAGACTACGACGCTGTTCATCAGAAGAAGTTAAAGAGAGGATACCAACACCTAAATCAAAGCCATCTAAAAGCACATAAAGAAACAGAAATAAACCCAGAATTACAAACCAAACTTGTGGTAAAAAGTGCAATAAAGCTTCCATAAAACTTCTTTTTATTGTGGTGTTTCCAAAGGACGACTATCGGGAATATGACTCACCGATTCCGTAGCCATTACTGTTTTGATTTCACTTCCGGGTATGGGTAAATTCAAATCTGGTCCTTTGCGAATAATACGGCTACCAAAATACATGGCTGAGACGAACAGCACACTATAAAGAAGAGTAATAACTGTGAGTGAAAATAACACCTCACCTGGTTCTAAATGAGAAGCTGCATCAGTAGTACGAATTTGCCCGTATACAGTCCAAGGTTGTCTTCCCACACAGCGAACAATCCAGCCTGATTCAATTGCTAAATAGCCTAAAGGTGCAGACAAAATCCAAGCTCGTAACAACCATTTTTGCTGAGTTATATTTTGATTACTCAGTTGACCTCTTAGCCATTGAATAATACTCCACAGCATTAATCCGACTAAGAAAAAGCCAATTCCTAGCATTAAGCGGAAAGAATAATAAATGAGGGGAATCATTGGTGGACGGTTTTCTGGTTTCCATTCTTTGAGTCCCAAAACAGGCTCAGAAAGTTTAGGTTTGAGTTCTAAAATGTAACTTAAACCATTGGGAATAGAAATTTCCCAATCATTTTTTTCCGCTTTGCCATTAGGAGATGCTAATATACTCCAATTTGCAGATTCTCCAGCGGGAATTGTTTCCCATTGTGCTTCCATTGCTGCTAGTTTGGTGGGTTGATAGTGATAAACTTGATCGCCACTAGCATGACCAATTAATACTTGTGCAGGGGCAACAAAAATGGCAATGGCTAAAACTATTTTTAAGGATTTGCTAAAAAATTCCTGCTGGCGATTATTAAGAATGTACCAAGCACTAATGCCGCCAATGACAAATAAAGAAGTCTCCAAAGTTGCCAAAAACATATGGAGAAAACTATTCACCATGAAAGGATTTAAAATGGCTTGGAAATAGTCATTAACAATAAACTTGCCATTCACCATTTCTCCACCACTAGGAGTCTGAAACCATGAATTAGCCACTAAAATCCAGAACGTGGAAAGATTCGCACCAAAGGCGACCAAAATAGTCGCTAAATAGTGAATTACTGGAGGTACTCGCTCCCAACCAAACATCATAATTCCTAAAAAAGAAGCCTCTAACATAAATGCCATTGAGCCTTCAAATCCCAGAATACTACCTAAAAAATCTCCCACTGCTTCGGATAATGGGGACCAGTTAGTCCCAAACTGAAAACCCATTGGTAAACCTGATGCAACTCCAATACCAAAGTTGAGTAAATACAGTTTTGACCAAAAACGAGCATGATGATAATAAGTAGGATTTTTGGTTTTTAACCATAGTCCTTCGACGACAATTAAGTAGATAGACATACCTGTAGTAAGGACAGGCCATATCATGTGAAAAATCGCTGTAAATGCAAATTGCATCCGCGATAATGCCACGGTGTTAGATAAAATTTCCATACTCTTGAAACGAGTTACGCAAAACCGCTAAATATGTATTTAGGATATACAGTAATTTTGTGTTTATCCGGTATTACTTCCAAAAGTTTTAACCTTTGAAATATTTGACAAATCGTCATTTGATTTCTTTTACCTTTTTTTGTAATCTGTCATCTATCCCCAGGAATTAACTGCCAAAATATAGCAATTTCCATGCCAGTGAGGTACAAGAAGTCAGAATTAAACGCAGATAAACGATGAAGCTGCAAAATTTGGGGTAAACGTTGAGCCTGATAAAATAGCCCAGCATTTGGGGATACCACGTGAGTTCGGAGTTCGGAGTTTCTCCTTCGGAGACGCTACGCGAACGGAGTTATGATTTTTTCAACGAGATTATAAGGGTTTTTAGCCTATTTTCTTATAAAAAAGGCTCGGGTGTTAGCCAAGCCTTAATATATACCAGGTGTTTACCATATATAGATACTTTAAACCTTAAATTACTCCTATTCATCTTCCTATCAGGTGTGTACAAATTCAATAAAATCTGATATGACGGATGTTTATCTGGTTTTTGAGCCAGCGATCGCTGGCTCGAAAATTGCCGAAAATTTGATCAGGTAGGCCAAAAGACCTACCTTACAGCTATTCTTTCAAAATAGTCTTGGATGCCATTCTTGTCTTTTTGCGATCGCTTTCCGATAACTCTTCACCGGTTTGTAAGCGAGTTGCCGAAACTTGTAACACAGTTGCTGCACAGGTATCACCGATTTGTAAGGCGGTATTAGCAGCAGTTTGTAACATTGTAGCAGCGCCAAGGCGATCGCCTAGTTCTAATTTTGCCTCAGCCAATTGAGTTTGCCGATATTTAGCCAAAAGCAGAATCGAGTTTAGCACCTGGGAATTGAGAGCAGGTTCATAACTCTTGGTAAAATTGGCATATATTGGCACTAAGGGAGAAAGCAAACCCTCTTTATTCAAAGATGGGTCATCATAGCGAATTTGGATATGACCAATGACTTGTTTCCCTTCCGGTAATTGTCCCAGATAAATATTCGCTAAAACAACCCTTTCGCTATCCTTCATCAAGTCCCCTAACCGCACTATTAAAGTCCCATTAGCATCGGTTTCGACTGGTAATTCAATGGTATCTGGCGCAACTTGGGCAACGGGTTTGAGTTCCGCCAGACGGACAGCCGGGACTAAAGATAGAAGTAAATGGGCATTTGTTAATCCCACCGACTGTACTCGCCGAAATAGCCGCGCAAATTGAGTTACAGCTTGCTCTGGGTTCTCGATATAGGCTAGAGTCCCACCCCCAGCATCAGCAATCTTTTCCAATAAATCTGGATTCCAGTCATCACCAAAACCCAGAGTGTTAATTGTTAGGCTGAGTTTGGCGGCTTTTTTGGCAAGTTGCAAACAACGTTTATTGTCATTTGGTCCAATTTGCCACTTCCAAATCTGTAACCCGTTATCCCCATGACCATCTGTGAGTAAGAAGGCTTGGGAAACCGCCCCTTTTGTGCCTTTGAGTAGTTCTGTAATCCCCAAGGATAAACCTTCGGCAATGACAGTCCCGCCAGCAGCCTTTAGCTTGGCTCTTAACTGGGTTTTGATGGTTTCAACATCTTGGATGATTTGGTTGGGGATAATGACTCCAGACGTGCCAGCAAAACCGACGATGGAAATCCTGTCACCAGCTTTTAATTGATCCAATAATTGCTCAACTGCTTGAATGACGATATTCATGGGTTCACCAGACATAGAACCACTTTGATCGAGAATCAAACAGAGATTCAAGGGTAAACTTTGTTCAAATTCAGCCGGAATGGCGGAAATAGAAATTGAGAGTTGACGTTGATTGCTTTGTTGGGCAGCATCAACGTTGGTATCATTTAGAGCCGATGTGAGTTGAACTTTCATTGAGGGGAAGCATCTTGCAAAACAGTTTTTGAGACAATTCTGGTTTTTTTGCGATCGCTTTCTGATAACTCTTCCCCAGCTTGTAAGCGGGTGGCGGAAACTTGCAATACCGTTGCCGCACTAGCATCTCCCATTTGCAGCGCAGTTTTGGCCGCAGTTTGTAACATCGTTGCTGCACCAGCCCGATCACCCTGCTGTAATTTCGTTTCGGCTAACTGGGTTTGGCGATATTTGGCTAAAGCTAGAACCGACCGTTGTACCTGGGGATTTGGTGCTGGTTGGTATTCCCTGGTGACATGAGCATAAATTGGTAGATTGGGGGAGTATAGCCCGATTTGGTTATGGGCGGGGTCATCGTAGCGGACTTGAACATTAGCGATCGCCTGTTTACCTTCTGGCAACTGTCCCACATAAATATTAACTAAAACTACCCGTTCCCCGTCTTTCATTAAATCGCCCAATCTCACCACCAAGCGCCCATCGCTTTCGGGTTGTACTGGTAACTCAATGGTATCTGGAGACACTTGGGCAATGGGTTTGAGTTCTGCCAGTCGGACATTAGGCATTAAAGATAATAATAGTTGAGCATTGGTCAACCCCACTGTTTGCATTCGACTAAACAACCGCCCAAATTCCGATACAGCCTGATCTGGGTGTTGAATATAAGACATTGTACCCATACCAGCATCAGCGATTTTTTCTAAAACCTTATCATTCCAATTGTCACCAAATCCCAATGTATTTAGAGTTAAATTATAGCTGGCGGCTAATTGGGCAAATTTCCAACAGCGATCGTTATCACCATGTTCATTTTCCCCATCAGTCAGTAAAAATGCTTGGGAAACTGTATCATGCTTACCCTTGGCTAACTCTTCAATTCCTAAGCGTAAACCCTCATCAATGGCAGTTCCCCCATCAGCTTTGAGTTGTTTAATTTGCTTTTTAATCTGGTCTCGATCTGTAATTAACTGATTGGGGACTAAAACCTTGGCCCGGTGGTCAAAAACAACTACACTGAGGCGATCTTCAGGACTCAGACGATCTACTAACAAACAAGCGGCATTTTTCACGGTTTCTAGGGATTTTCCCATCATTGAACCGCTATGATCGAGAATCAAGCATAAGTTCAATGGCACATTCCGATCTATTGTTTCACCACCAGCAGAAACGGAAACTACTAATTGACGTTGAGTGCTAGTTTGATTTGCATCTATACCAGTATCATTGAGCGCTAGTTGTAAATTAATCTTCATAATTTCAATTTCCTATCTAGTTTAGACAGATACAATTTTATAGATAACTTCAAACCGCATCCTCTATACTACGGAAAATAAAAAATAAGTTAATTTAGGAGTCACAGGCGGAGAATCACTGGAATAAAAGTCTTAACTTTCCCTAAAACAGAGACTGAAATATGAACAAATAAACATGAAAATTGATATAATTTAATTATTCAAAAAGTAATTTTTTAGGGTTTCTACTAAAGTAAAAGGAGATTTTTTAGGAAAGGAGTTTAATTTAATTCCTGTTTCTTCAGATGCTTTTAAACGAGCTTTTTCATAACAATCTGCAAATATTTCTATAAATAGAGGTTGCAAACTAGGACTATCTTCTAATAATAATTCAATACAAATACGTTGCTCTGTAATCGTACTGCGCCAGCTTTCACTACGTTTTTCAGGTTGATATTGCCATTTTAGTAAGTGCATTAATAGCACAATTAAACGGCTCTTTAACTCCCGTTTTTCACTTTTTCCCATGCTTTCAATTTCTTCTATCAGATTTTCTAAATCAATTTCTGCAAATTTCCCTGCTTTTAATTGTTTAGATATGGTTTCTATCCACAGATAAAAATCTTGGTCGTAAAGATTATCATTGGTAATGACTGTTGGTTGATGTGTTGTCATAATGATTTCTAACCTCCTGCAATAATCTTATCAGTAAATCATTCTACTGTTTCTCTTTCTTCATAATTCACTCTATTCATAAAATTATGCCATTCTAAATCTTTGAGTTCTTGATTTTGGGCAATTTCGATTGTTTGATTAACAGCTTCAAATGTTACTGTTACTTCTAATTCTGTTTCTTTCATCTCCAGAGGGATATCTAAATGAAGCATCCCATCTTTACCTAGGTAAGAACGAATCTTGATACTTTGCATATTTTTATTATCTGCTATTTTATTTAATATATCAAATCATCAGTCTTTTTCCAAATCTTTATGTGAATTTTTCATGGAGCGTTTATGTAAAACTGTATGAAATAACTACTGCTAAAAATAGCATTCCCAGTCTCCGACTGGGAACGAGGGATAAATAGAGAGTAGAAACCCCACACCCCTGGGCGGGGAAACTTTTGACAAATTAAATTGGTGTTACCCAATATTTAATTCCTTGGACAATTTTTGGTTGTAATCCAAATTTGGGTAAATCATCTTCACTCCAGCCTAAATAAGTCCAATGGGGAAGATCACTAACTACAGTTTGAAACCAGCCATTTTCATTTAAAGCCTGTCTTTGGGCTGATGTTGATACTTGTAAATCAATTGCTAATCCCCACAGATGTTGTGATGTGCCAGGGGGGGCAACTAAGCCAAGAATTTTTGTTTCTTTTCCGGCTTTTACTTGTGTTAATGTTTCGCTATTTGCGTATTTGTTCCAAAATCTTAAATTGGTGGCAAAATTGCGAAGACAATCTCCAGCGTAACCTGATTTTAAAGGAATGGTTGCTAAATTTTTGGCTTGATTTAAGGCGGTGGCGGCTGTTTTTTGTAAATAACATTCTTGTGTGTCATTTACTAAAGCTATATTGATTGTGTCTTGAAAAGATTGGGTTGCTGATTCGTTATCTAAAATCACTTTTTTTGGTAAGTTAATTCCTGGCTTTTGATTAATAAATACTGTCCCATAAGCACGCAGTAAAGTATATTCAAAAGTGTCAACTTCGGGAATTGTGAGGATTTTGTTGGCGATTACTGCTAAGAAACGCTGTTGATCATCTAATTGCTGATTGGGAATAAATTGTGTATTTACAGATGTTGTTGGGCTATGACAAGGTATGTCGGAGTTAGTTATACAGTCTGCCGTGATTTGAGGGGTTTGTGTTGGCTGACTTTGGGAAATTTTGTGAATAGAGACTAAGCTAACACTAACAAAAATAATTATAGTCACAAATGCTGCTATTTTCAGAACTAGTTTCATGAAAATATTACTTATTTTGAAAATTCCGGTTTCATCATATCGCAAAGTCTCGTCATTTTTTTGTATTATTAGGTTAATTACTTTTGTGTTTAATCATTTTTATCAAGATAATGACTTTTAAAAACTCTCGCATTCAAACCTTAGTTATTTATGGCATACTAGGAGCGATCGCCCTGGTGATGCTATTTCCATTATTATGGTTGGTCAGTACAGCCTTAAAATCACCAACGGAAAATATCTGGCAGTCACCACCCCAATTACTACCCAATCAACCAACATTAGAAAACTTCTCCAGAGTTTGGCAATCTCTACCTTTTGGAACTTATTTATACAATAGTATATTAGTATCAGGATTAACAGTTGGTTTAAATTTGTTATTTTGTTCCTTAGCGGCTTACCCCTTGGCTAGACTATCATTTGTGGGCAGAAATGGGATTTTTATTGCCATTGTGTCCACAATTATGATTCCCTTCCAAATTGTCATGATTCCTTTATATATTTTAACAGTGCAACTAGGATTGCGAAATAGTTACTTAGGTATAATTTTTCCGAGTTTAGCATCTGCTTTTGGTATATTTTTACTCCGACAAGCCTTGATAAGTGTGCCAAAAGAAATTGAGGAAGCGGCTCGCTTAGATGGTAGTTCTGAGTTAGGATTATGGTGGTGCGTAATGCTACCTGCCATTCGCCCAGCCTTAATTACTTTGGCTATCTTTGTCTTTATTGGTGCTTGGAGTGACTTCTTGTGGCCTTTAATTGTCATTCAGGATGAAAGTTTGTATACTCTACCATTGGGGGTAGCTAAGTTAGCGGGAACATTTTCCTTAGATTGGCGGTTAGTGGCTGCTGGTTCAGTAATTTCTATTACTCCAGTGTTAGTATTATTTTTGTTTTTACAAAAATACATTGTCCCTACTGATACGGGGAGTGGAGTCAAGGGTTAAAAATGCAGATAAAAAAATCATCAAGCTTCTGAACCCCGGCTATGGTAATCCTGGGAATATGCAAAAGCTATCTTCAACAATTCTACCTCCTGACTCCTAGCATTTAGAAAAATGATCAATTCTCCATTACAGTTATTAGTTTTAAGCAATGGTCATGGGGAAGATATGATTGCTGTGCGGATTATTCAGGCTTTACAACAATTATCTTCTCCACCGGATATTTTTGCTTTACCAATAGTGGGTGAAGGACGTGCTTATCAAAAAATAGATATTCCTCTGATTGGTAAAGTGCGAACTATGCCTTCTGGTGGTTTTATTTATATGGATAGCCGTGAATTAATGCGTGATATTGGCGGGGGGTTGGTGCAGTTGACTCTTAATCAAATTCAATCTATCCGCCGTTGGGTAAGTTCACAAACTAAGTTAGGTAATCACAAGGCTGTTCTTGCTGTGGGGGATATTGTTCCTTTGCTGTTGGCAGCAATGAGTGGTGCTGATTATGCTTTTGTGGGGACGGCTAAATCAGAATACTATGTGCGTGACACAATGGGATTGTTAGCCAGGAAATCAAAGTCCGCATGGTGGGAAAATTTTTCTGGTTCGATTTACCATCCTTGGGAAAGGTGGTTGATGAGTCGTGGTCGTTGTCGGGCGGTGTTTCCTAGAGATTCTCTGACTACGGAAATTCTCAAAAAATGGTCAATTCCCGCTGTAGATGTGGGGAATCCCATGATGGATGGGTTACAGACAAGTTTGACCTCACAACAGTTCTATCGTCCTGATGCTGAACTCGAAGAGATGATTCGTCCTTTGATTGTGACTCTTTTGCCCGGTTCTCGTGCGCCGGAAGCTTACAATAATTGGGAAGTCATTATGATTGCTGTATCAGCGCTGATGGCTAGTTTACGACGACCAGATTCTTTGTTTGGGGCTGGGGGGACGATGATTTTTCTAGGGGCGATCGCTCCTGGTTTAGATTGTAGTATTTTATCACAAAGTTTACATATCCAAGGTTGGCGACGCTGTGATCAATCTCCTTTACCAATTTCTGACCCCGACAGTTTGACTTTTCAACAAAAAAATTCTTACTTCATCTTGACCCAACAAGCCTATAATCATTGCTTGTATTTAGGTGATGTGGCGATCGCTATGGCTGGAACAGCAACGGAACAATTCATCGGTTTGGGAAAACCTGCGATCGCTATCCCTGGTCATGGTCCTCAATATAACCCCGGTTTTGCAGAAGCCCAAAGTCGGCTTTTAGGTATATCTCTTACCCTCGTCAATCAACCATCACAAGTTCTCCCAGCCATCCAATCTCTCCTTAAAAATCCTGACATCCTCCATGCGATCGCTGAAAATGGCATTCAACGCATGGGACGTGCGGGTGCAGCACAACGGATTGCAGAATGTTTACAAGAAAGGCTAATGGGTAATGGGTAATTTTCTTATCTCTTATCCATACTCCTGACTGGGTGCAACCCCTGCGCCCCTACCTCATGACTCCTTCCTTAAACCACCAAACCGGAACGTAAAGCCCGAACTGCTGCTTGGGTACGATCATCAGCACAGAGTTTATTTAAAATATTGCGAACATGAGTTTTGACAGTACCTACTGTAATATATAACTTCTCCGCAATTTGTCCATTGCTGCAACCAGCCACAATTAATGCTAAAATTTCCAACTCCCGTTGGGTGAGGGGGTAAGTTTCTAAAACCTGTTCATATTCTGTTTCTAGGGCTTCAATTTTCACCGTTTTCGGCTTATCCAAGGATTGATGATCACCGGGGACACCTTGGCGCATTTTCCGTAATACTATATTAGCGATCGCCGGATCAATCCAAGAGTTACCATGAAAAGTTGCTTGTACAGCCTCAATAAATTTATTAACACTTGTATCCTTCATATAATAGGAATCCGCCCCGGCGGCAAAGGCTGCCAAAACCACATTCTCTGAATTATTCATCGTCAAAATCAATATTTTGGTCTGCGATTGTCCTGTTTCCGTTTGATAACGTCTAAACTTGCGCGTCAATTCAATCCCATCCATATCGGGTAAACCGATATCTATCACAGCCACATCCGGTTTAGTTGTTTCTAAAAGTTTTAGTCCCAAATTCGCACTAGCCGCCTCACCCACCACCTTAAAACCGCCATGCAACTGCAATTCAGTTTTGAGTCCCATGCGCGTTAAATCATGATCTTCAATTAATAAAATGCTAATATCACTCATTATTACACCCATGATCATCAGATTACTTCTGAAATATTACAAATTGTATCTAATTTATCCATTCCTCAGCATATATGATCCGTGAACCAATGAACATCTATCAGTAGGAATAATAAATAATTGATTTTTGAATTTCCGTAGCTGTAAAAATCTAACTAAAGATATATAGATATTCCTCCCAAAACAAATGAAATTATTGAGACCAATCAGAAAAATTACAGTTATGGTATTATCAGCGGTTGGCAGGTAACATATAATGCATCGTTACAGAATATGTGAGTATTACTAGTATTATACTATGCTATCAGACACACAAAAAACTTCCAACGCTGGTATCTAGGTTAAAAACGTATTTATATGCGTGATACAGATAATTTTAACCAATATTTAGATGAAAACACTGAAGCTAATGGTACATAATGTTTCCATGCAACTCTCACTAATGGGTGAGGACAGTTAATGAGCTACTAATTTACAATGTTTTTAATTAGATAAAGTATTTCTTTTACCTGGAAATAAATTTGCTCATTCACCAGAAGATCATGTTCATTATTTGTATAATCTAGAAACTGTAAAAACAGAAATGCTGAATATAAATTTGTATTTGACAGCCGAAAGAAAAGCCGATGGAAGAGAATCTGAAGATATTAGTTATAGACGATAATCAGACTGATCCCTCAATAGTAAGTCTAGCTCTGACCCAAACAGGTATTAGCATGGAAATTGATGAAGTCAAAGATGGGAATCATGCCTTGTTTGTCCTCATCAATAATCACTATGATTGCGTATTTCTTGACTATTTGCAAAATCAAGATAGTTTCACATTAATCCGTAAATTACAATCTTCAGGGATTAAAGTTCCATTAGTCATCCTCATGGATTCAGCAAGTGAAGAAATAGGTAGAGAGTTGATAAAATTAGGTGCTAGTGAGTATTTTGTTAAGTCTAGACTATCGCCAGAAACCATAGCTCAAATTTTACGCAGTGCCATGCGTATACATCATGCCGAAATGCGGCTAGATTTAGTAAATCAACAGCTTAAAGAAAGTCGTGAACAGCTAGTTTCACAGCAAAGAGAATTAACAGCACAACAGCAACAGATTAAACAACAAAACTTGAAACTTTTAGAAATATCTAGCTTAAAATCAGTATTTTTAGCCACCATATCCCATGAACTAAGAACTCCCATGAATGCAATTATTGGGTTTTCGCAAATTCTCCTACGTCCCAAATTTGGTCAGTTGACAAATAAACAACTAGACATGGTAGAGAAAATTCTCAAAAATGGCAAAAATTTACTGATCAAAATTAATGAAGTCCTGGATTTTTCTCAACTAGAATCTGGGAAATTAGAACTAAAGCCAGAAATATTAGATTTATCCAAAGTTGTGAGTAATGCGGTTACAAAAATTCGTCCCTTAGCTGAAGCTAAAAATTTATCTTTACTAGTTAAAATAGACCTAGAAAATACATTAGTATTTAATGATGCAGTTCGATTACAGCAAATCGTCATCAATTTACTTTCCAATGCTGTAAAATTTACAGAGTCTGGAAATATTTGGGTAGAAATCCGAGACATAACTCAAAATCAAGTTATAATAACAGTGAAAGATACAGGAATTGGTATTGCTTCTCAAGATTTTCAAAATATTTTTGCAGCATTTCACCAAGTTGATCAGGGTATTGGCCGTAAATATTCTGGTACGGGGTTGGGTTTAGCTATTATTGATTCATTGGTAGACATTATGGGAGGAAAAATAGATATCGAAAGTCAGTTAGGGGTAGGTTCAATATTTGAAATAAAATTACCACGAAAAATAAATTTAGCCCCAGATTTAGGTAGTGTGGTTTTCAGTTCTCATGAAAATAGTTTTCATTCCGTATATTATCCTCATTTAAAATTGTAGATTATCAACAACTTAAATATGTCTAATTTGAAAAAAGCCAGAATTTTGTCCGTTGATGATGTCCCAGATAATCTGACTTTATTGCGAACAATCTTAGAAATTGAAGGCTATGAAATTGATGGAGCGACAGATGGTAAAATGGCTTTAGAAAAAGTTATAAAGTCGCTACCAGATTTGATTATCTTAGATGTGATGATGCCAGAAATAAGCGGTTATGAAGTTACACAACAGATTCGCAATAATTCGGAAATAAACTATATTCCGATTCTACTACTAACAGCCCATCCTGAATCCAGCGTAGTTGAAGGTTTAGATATTGGTGCTGATGATTTTCTTCGCAAACCCTTTGAGATTGAAGAATTATTAGCCAGAGTGCGATCGCTCCTAAGATTAAAGTACAGTATTGACGAACAACGAAAAATGACCCTCCAGCGAGAAGACTTTGTTTCTCGTCTTACCCATGATTTACGTACTCCCCTAATAGCTGCTAATCGAGTGCTGAATTTATTTCTGCAAGAAGTCTTTGGAGAAATTCCTTCAGAAATGAAACAACCCATTAGTATCATGATTCGCAGCAATCAAAATCTCCTAGAAATGGTGAATACATTACTAGAAGTTTACCGCTTTGAAGCTGGACAAAAAAATCTTTACTTTGAATCATGCAACTTAATCACAATTGCTACCGAAGTCATCAGTGAATTAAATTTTTTAGCACTGGAGAAAAACTTAACTTTAAAATTAGATACCCATGAATTAACTTCAACAGGCAATGATGGTGGCATAGTTAAAGGCGATCGCTTAGAATTAAGACGAGTATTCCATAACTTAATTGGTAATGCCATCAAATTCACAGATACAGGCAGTATAGAAATCCGCATTTTTGAAACCTTATCCCCAGCTAATCATTGCAGCAGTACCATCATCATCGAAGTTCAAGACACAGGTTATGGGATTGCACCAGAAGATCAAGAAACTATTTTTGAGCGCTTTCGTCAGGGTAAAAATAAAAGATCAGGCAGTGGTTTAGGACTACATCTTTGCAGCCGCATTATTGAAGCACACGGAGGTAAAATAGAACTTTCCTCAGAAATCTGTAAAGGCAGCATATTCAGAGTCAAACTCCCTAAAATCACCCCATGATTATTAATGAATCTGTGGCACTTCTAAAACGGAGCATAGCTCAAATTTCCTCCCTAGAAAACGGTAGATAATTGCAGCTAACTCCTCAATCATATAAGGTTTAACGATGTAATCATCAAAACCAGCTTCAAGCATCCGTTTATTATATTCAGCATCAGTTAAAACCGTCATAGCCACCACAGGAATATGACAAGTTAACGATTCTTGCTTAAGATACCGAATAAAATCTAGTCCATTCATCCCAGGTAAAAAAATATTCAATAAAATTAAATCAGGTTGATGTTCCTTAGCCATAAATACTGTTGTTGAACTTTCTTTTTGACAAATAGACTGGCAACCAAGTAACTCAAGAGTATAACTCATCAACAGTAAACTATCATCATGATTTTCTACCACTAAAATCAAAGGCTGTTGATGTTGTTGCCGTTTCTCGTCACTCATGAATGAATGCGCTAGATACATCTCGTCTCCAGAGTCGTTAATGGGGAGTAGTCATCTTTTTAGGCATAATAGACTTACTCGCAAATCCTCATTGGTTATTTACCTCAACCAATGTCAACAGGAAATAAAAATCCAGCCTTAATGCCTTTAGCAGATATATTTTGATTATATGCAAAATCGTCAATAAATTTATTTAGAAAAATCAATAAATTCATAACCTCTCACTTTTATCAAAACCAGAGATTATTGTTACCCTGATTATTGCCCAATTAGCCAAAGAATGAGTAAAATAGTTGACACAACTTTTTTTAGGCGTTGGTGAATTGGGGTATGAAAGTCGAAAATTTCATCTCTCAAACTCTTACTCTCTGCGCCTGGAGCGTCTCTGCGTGAAGTAAAATCATACTTTTACTTCTTCAAGGAGTCGGGGATATAATAATCTCAATCACACTAATTACCTGCACTTATGAATAAAAAAGAACAAACAGTAACGCGATTATTTTCCCATCTAAAATTTGATAACCATAAATTTCAACATCAACCCGGTAGTGTTTTAGGAAATACAGCTTTAATTACAGGAACTACCATTGGAGCAGGGATTATTGGATTACCTGCTGTAACTTTACCATCGGGGATTATACCATCCACAATCCTAATTATTACTGTATGGCTGTATACTTTAATTTCCGGTTTATTAATTGCAGAATTGACTTTAAATGTGATGAGATTTGAGGGGATTTCCCATATAGGTTTATTAGCAACTATAGAAAAAATTCTCGGTAAACTAGGAGCGAGAATTGCCGGAATTGCCTATGTATTTAACCACTATGCCCTTTTAGTGGCATATATGACTGAAGGTGGCAAAATTTTAACAACCACAGTTGATAAAGTCTGGGAATTAGAACATATTTCACCTCAGTGGGTAGGAACAGTCAGTTTTTTTCTCGTATTTGGTAGTCTAATATATTGGGGGAAAGATAGATTGGTGGCAAAAATAAATGGGATATTTATTATTATTTTACTAATTACTTTTTTGGGTCTATTAATATTAGGAGGAATGCAATTCCAAAACTCCCAACTACTAGTACAAAATTGGCAATCTGTAGGTAATGCTATTGCTATTATATATGTAGCAATGTTCTTTCACAGTATTATTCCAATGGTTGTCACTCAATTGGAAGGAGACATTAACAAAATTCGACAATCTATGATTATTGGTTCAGTAATTCCCTTATTCATGTTTTTAGCTTGGAATGCTATTATTTTAGGCTGTATGACTCCAGATATTTTATCCCATAATTTCGCAAATGAGAGCGTATTTGATCCACTGCAAATTCTGCGAACTGGCCAATCAGGAGAATGGTTTGCCGTTTTATTATCAATTTTTTCTGAATTTGCAATCGTGACATCATTTATAGGTATTACCTATGGTTTAGCAGATTTTTTTCAAGATATTTCCATCATTACCAAAAGTGAAATTTCCCGTTTACCTCTCTATTCCTTAGTTTTGCTTCCACCTCTGAGTTTAGGAACACTTAATCCTACTATATTTTTTCATGCTTTAGAATACACGGGAGCATTTAGTGTTTCTATTCTAGCAGGAGTTATGCCAGCATTAATGAGTTGGAAACAAAGTCAAACACCAGAATTTGCTAATGGTAACTATCAAACCCTAGTTCCTGGAGGCAAGATAACATTAGTATTGATTATGGTCGGGGCATTGTTTTTAATTTGTAGACAAATTCTGGTAATATGTCAAGTTTAAAAATTGTGAATAAAACCTCCCTTGTCGGGTAATGACAAGAGAGGATTTGGAGCTAAAGTCCGGTAGGGTAATCGGGCTATTTAATATTTAATATTTATTAGGGTTTAATCTAGTCCCCCCTAAGATATATAAATTGATGATTATCATCTACAATTGGTATCATTTAGGAATCTGCATAAAAAAATCCCTTGTTTGTATAGTGCAAACAAAGGGATATGTTGTTAAAGTTTGTCAGGTGATCGGAATATTTAATTATTTAATCGGAAAATTCAGGAATCAAACCGGAGTCCTATAGTTACTGATATGTTGCGTAGAACTTACGGAAAATCAAGGATGATCAGTATGTGTTAAAAAATATGTATGTTAGTGAATAACCGACAAAAAAGACTGCATAACAGATACAGGGGGTAAGAGGCAGAGGAAAAATATTTTCTACTGACAACTGACCGATAACTAATTAACAAAGGTGAAGATATATGACAGAATCACAAACATTTAGAATGCCGCCACCTTTACCAAAAGCAAAAGTACAGCATCAGGTGGCAAATTTAGAAATGAACGCCCCAGCACCGCCAATAATGACCACACCACCACCAATATTCTCCAATTCTCATGGGTTAACAAATGAACCTGTAGGACAGACCTTGGCGCAGCTTGTTCAGGAAGCTTTTGATGAGGGTTACTCTGATATTCACTTGGGAGTGGGTGAAATTCCCCGCTTCCGCAGCCGAGGGGAAATTCTGACGACAAGTTATCCCGAAGTTGATAAACCAACTTTTATGCGTTGGTTGCGGGAGATTCTTTCTGATTCTGAAATTCAAAGATTTCAAGAACATTTAGAATTTGATGGTGCGACTCAGTACGATTTTGCCCGTGTGCGGATTAATGTATTTGATTCGCTGCGTGGTTATGCAATGGTATTGCGGTTAATTCCTCTTAAAATTCTATCTATGGAGCAGTTGCGTTTACCACCAGTGTTTAGAGATATTTGTCACCATCATAAGGGTTTAGTTTTGGTCACAGGTCCTACTGGTTCGGGTAAGTCTACGACAATGGCGGCAATGGTTGATTATATCAATCGGGAGATGGCTAAACATATTATTACGATTGAAGACCCGGTGGAATTTGTCCACCAAAGCCGTAAGTCTTTGGTGAAACAGCGGGAGGTGGGAATGCACACTCGTAAGTTTGATAATGCTTTGAAAGCAGCTTTGCGGGAAGATCCAGATTTAATTCTGGTGGGGGAAATGCGGGATAAGGAAACGGTGAATACGGCACTGAAGGCGGCACAAACGGGTCACTTGGTGATGGGAACTCTACACACAAATAGTGCGGTAAAAACTATTGAACGGATTCTCAATTTGTATTCGGGTGAAGAACAGGAAGCTATGCGGATAGCTCTGGCAGAATCTTTGGTAGCTGTAATTGCTCAAGGTTTGTGCCGGACTACAGATGGTAAACGGGCGGCTTTCCACGATATTCTTATTAATACTGAAGCTGTGAAGGAATGGGTGAAGGATGGCAAGTATGATGAGATTGCGGAGTTAATGAAACAAGCTGGTTTTGATGGCATGGTGACAATGAATCAGTCATTGCTCAATCTTTACCAAGAAGGTCGAATTACTGAGGAAACGGCGCTAGAAATGTCGCCAACTCCTAATGAAATGGCCCAATTCCTCCGAGGTCGTGTTTAATGACCAATGACCAATGACCAATGACCAATGACTAAGTTGAATGTAGACAAACTTTCTAAACCCCAGTTGTTCAAGGGGATTGCCTTGTTTACGCCTGGAGGGGATTTGATGTATTGTATTGACCCTAACAAGCAAGGACGATGGCATTTAAATTTATGTGCGGCTTTACAGGAAATTCTCGATTTACCGGAGCTGCCACATTTTTTAGTGCCTTGCTATACCGCAACTATTGATCATTGGTTAAATCCGCGGACTCAACAAGTACAGATTTTTGCGGAAGCTTACCCGGCAGTGATTAGGCATCAGGCTGTGTTGAATGCGATTTTTGGGACGGGGGATTTGGTTTGGCAATCAGCACCTTGGCAGGATGGTTTGTGCGATCGCCTGGTATTATCAACTTATCGCTCGACATTTCCTCAGCTTTGGCAAGATCATGATTTAATTGTGCGTTTAGATTTGGCTGATTCTCCCTCCCAAGACCAGCCACCAGTTGTCAATAGACAACCTGTGTTACAAAATATTCCAGGAGTACCGGGTTTTGTTTTGCGCTTGTTTGTGGCTGGTCATAGTGCGACTACAGAAAAAATTTTACAGAACTTGCACGAATCCTTGGAGCGATCGCTAGGATATCCTTATACTCTCAAAGTTATTGATGTCCTCACAAATCCAGAACAGGCAGAAATTGATCAAGTTTCCGCTACTCCCACTTTAGTTAAGGTTTGGCCCCACCCAATTCGGCGGATGGTTGGTAACTTAGATAACATGGATAAATTATTACAAATGTTAGCAGGACAATGAGTCAGGAGTCAGGAGGAAGAGGGAAGAATGTTTGATTACAGCAAATTGTCATCAAACCCGTAACAAAAACCCCACCCCCAACCCCCTCCCCGCAAGCGATGAGGGGGCTAAGATGTACCTTATATGATTGGAAATCGCTGTAGGTTGGTAAATTATCAAATATTAAAAATTAAAAACTCACGTGAGTTCGACATAACGATAATTTGTGGAAAACTCACCCCACGTAGGAGTCTCAAGCCCTTATGATCTCGTTGAAAAAATTATAACTCCGTTCGCGTAGCGTCTCCGAAGGAGAAACTCCAAACTCCGAACTCCGAACTCACGTAAACTCAGGATTTGTGTAAATATGAACCTTACTTGGTTAGATAGTAATAGTTGGTTAATTGAAATTGGTGAACAGCGGATACTAATTGACCCTTGGTTAATTGGTGATTTAACCTTTAATAATTTAGATTGGTTATTTAAAGGTTCTCGTTCTCAGGATCGGTCAATACCAGATAATATAAACTTAATTTTGCTTTCTCAAGGTTTAGAAGATCACGCACACCCACCCACTTTAAAGCAGCTTCACAAAAATATCCCCGTTGTCGCTTCCCCCAATGCGGTTAAAGTAGTAAAACAACTGGGTTATCAACAAATCATCAGCCTCAATCATGGCGAAACCTTTACCTTAAATCATCAAGTAGAAATTAAAGCTTTTCCCGGTTCTCCCATTGGACCAACCCTATTAGAAAATAGCTATCTACTGAAAGATTTAGCAAATAATTCCACACTGTATTATGAACCTCATGGCTATCATTCCCCTCAACTCAAAGAACTAGCACCCATTGACGTAGTAATTACTCCAATCATTGATTTGAGCTTACCCTTACTCGGTCCGATTATCAAAGGCATGAACAGCGCCCTAGAAGTGACAAAATCCGTAAAACCTCAATTTATCCTGCCTACCGCAGCCGGAGGGGATATTTTGTTTACAGGACTATTGGTAAAATTCCTGCAAGAAAAGGGAAGTGTGGCAGAATTTCGGACATTGTTAGAGAAAAATCATTTAACAACCAAACTAATCGCCCCTAAGCCCGGTGAACAAGTTAATCTTGAATTAAAAAGACAGTTTGAGGACTTTACGCACGATTAAGGTCAAAAATATTTCGGCGTGTAGTTAATATCCTGATTCCTCATTTTAAAAACTCCTTGGGATTTTTTGCTTCCCAACCTAAATAACCGTTGGAACGCATTTCAAAATGAAGATGGGGTTGAGTAGAGGTTGGTTGTCCTGTAGTTCCAACTGCTGCTAAAATATCGCCTTTGTTGACCGTTTGACCTAGAGTGACTTTGATGCTGTCAAGTTGGGCGTAACGGCTTTGTAAGCCACCTGCGTGGTTAATAATGACTAATTTGCCGTAGCTACCCTGTTCCTTGGCAAAGACGACGATTCCTGGAGCGATCGCTGCCACAGGAGTATTTACTGGTGCTAACAAATCTACGCCACTATGAAAGAAAACGTCTCCTGTTACCGGGTGATATTGCCAACCATAAGCTAATCCCACCTCTGTAACACTTGGTAAGGGATAACCAGTAATGTTTTCAGTGGGGGTACTAGGTGCGGTAGCAATTACTCCAGCGGCAGGAGTATTAGTTACCCCTGAAAGTATTGGTAAAAAGACAAATTTAGGGGTTTTCTGACAACCATTGATTTCAAAGACTGTATCTGGACGAACTTTATATTTGGATGCGATTTGTCGCCAGCTTTGATTACGAGGAACTTCCACAACAATGCCATTAAAAGGGAGAATTTGCAATTCTGTACCCGGACTTACCACCCCATTCTTAACAGATGGATTGATTCCCATAATGGTCTCTGGTGATAGATTATAACGACTAGCTATACTTGCTAAAGTTTCACCGCGATTAACTTGATGACGTTGGATACGAGCTAAGACGGGACTAGGACAACTCCCTGGATTAGCATTAACGCTTTGTGATGGCGATAAGGTGGATAATAAACCTAAAGTGCTAAGTAAGCTCCAAAAACATAGTGAACGATAGGAAAATTTCATGTAAATAAGTCCAGAAATCGCTAATTTTTAGATTTTAGTGGGGAATTGTTAAAGATAGGATCAAGTTTTTCCTCTATCTTTTTACTACCCATTTCGAGTAAATTCATGATGAAATCTAAGAACTAGATATGATCTCCGAATATGCTGACAAATTTTCGATATTTATCGCTCAAATGATCTGTTCACTGATGGTTTGCTTGATTACCTCAAGAGATAAGCTTTCATCTATCCATTAATTTACTTGAACTTTGTGGTGCGGGCATCTTGCCCGCTAGAATTATACGAACTAAATGCACAACAGCTTATTGGCATGATCAGCGCTACACAGAAGTCAACCGTAATGGGAAAACTCAAGTCTTTAAAGTTCGTTGAGGAAATTATCCTCAATAGCAGGGAACAGGGAACAGGGGGAGTTGGGGAGTTGGAGAGGGGAAGAAATTTTCTTTTTGTTCTTTGTTTTTTTGTTCTTGATGAACTCCTGACTCCCGACTCCTATTGATTGGATAAATGTTCCAATTGCATCCTCTGTTCCATTTGGCGGAGAAAATAGCCCGTCATCATTGCCGATGCTAGTAGTCCCGCTAAATTTTCCCGGTCTGTTGTAATTTGCACATTAAAATGTTCTGTCGGTATCACTCCCACGAGTCCTTGGACATTCTGGGAAATGATTTGTTTAATTTCGGGGCTGACAGCTTGGGCGACACGGGCTAAAACTTCAGGAGATTGATGCTGTAAATATTTTAGTAACTGGTTTGGGTTGTCCCCAAAGCGATCATTCAGAAGTTGATTAGGGTGTTGCTCAGAGTCGTCTTGCAAAAAGTCAGGATCAAACACCATTGGCGATTTATATTAGCTTAACTGCTGATTATACTCTAAACCATATTCATAGGGTAGCGTATTTTCTACAGAGAAAAGGAAATAGGGAATAAAGAATAGGTTTTTAATTTTCACTTGTTTCCTCCTCTGCCTCTAATCCTTGTAACTCTAGTTCTAGTTGCTGTTCTTTGTCGGGAATTGCCAAAATTTGGGGTAGTTGTTCGATTTGAAAATATTGATGAAATTTGGGGGTTATTTGCAGGGAAAAGGAACGAGAATCACCTTCTCGGCGTTTGCGGACAAAACCGGATTCTACTAATTCTTGAACGTGCTGATAAGCTCCCGAACCCCGTAAATTAATCAATTCGCTTTGCAATATGGGATTATGGAGGGCGATCGCGGCTAATGTCCGTAATGCCCCAACTCCCAATTCTACTGGTATGATAGCTTGTACTAAATCATGAAATTCTGACCGCAGTTGTAAACTATAACCATGTTCAGTTTCTACGACTTCTAAAGCTGTATCTCGCCGGGAATAATTCTCAATTAGTTCGATAATTCCTTCTTCTGCCGTCAGGCGATCGCATTTCGCATATTCAGCAATTTCACTTAGTGATAAGGGTTTACCCTTTAAATAAAGAATCGCTTCTATTTTGCCGGCTATAGGTATATTTTTGGGCATTAGTCAGTTGTCAGTTGTTATTAGCTATTCTCTATAACTAAGTATAAATTCGGCGATCGCTAAATCTTGAGGAGTGGTAATTTTTAAATTAGTCTCTTCCCCGGAAACTATCCTCACCTCAATACCGCATTTTTCCAACAAAGCCGCATCATCAGTCACTTCCCAGCCTTGACGGACACCTTCAGCATGGCACTGTTTTAACAATTTGACATCGAACCCTTGAGGGGTTTGAGCCGCCCAAAGTTGTTTACGTTCTGGTGTACTTTTAATTATGCCATTGTCATCAACAACTTTAATGGTATCCTTAACAGGTACAGCTGCAATTAAACCAGAGCAATTAAGAATTGCTTCAGAACAAGCGTTAAATAAATCTGGTGTTGCCAAACAACGAGCGCCATCATGGATTAATACCTGTCCCGCGTTACTTGGCAATGCCTGTAAACCATTATAGACTGACTCTTGACGGGTAGAACCACCAGAAATTAATTCTATTGTTTTTTTCAGCTTTAAGTCAGCGATAATAGACTTGAACTCGTCCCAATCTTGAGGTTGAGAAACAATTCCTATCCAACTAATAGAACTTGCGGCTTCTGTCGCCAACAAAGTCCAAGCAATCAAGGGTTTTGAGCGTACCTGTAATAAAAGTTTATTACGAGCAGCGCCCATTCTTTTGCCACTGCCAGCGGCGGGAATTAGTAAATGCACAACTTTTCCTTAATTTTCAAATAGAGGATAAATAAAATAAATTCAAAACCTTTTGAATCCTAAATCCTTGACTGATTAAATTTTGAACTTCCGAACTTCTGAATTCCTATATTCTCCTAAAATATAAAACAATAAACGTTAATAAATATTATGCGTGTAGTAGCCCTTGTACCTGGTTCAATTGATAACCAGATTCTTTTTTTTGCCACTCTTGATGATCTTAAGCGTTATTATCCCGACGCGCAGATAGATGTCATTGTCGAACCCCAGTCAAAGGCTGCTTACCGAGTCAGCAAGTCAGTTCATGATGTATTAACTTTTGACTACAAAGATCGGAATAGTTTGGCTGATTGGGGTAACTTAGTTGGCATGATCCGCGATCGTGAGTATGATATCGCTATTATTGTCGGACAAAGTTGGTTAGTAGGATTGCTAATGTGGTTAACAGGAATACCCACACGCATTGGCTACCAAGGACAAGGTGCGGTTTTTTTCACTAATCCCATTACACCCAACCTATCCCAATATGTGGCAAAAGTGTACCATGACCTACTCAAACCTTTAAAGATTAATACTCCTTGTCCTCCACTATCAGTAAATGTGCCTAAAGTAGACATCGAATGGGCGCAAAGAGAACAAAACCGTTTGGGCGTAAGCAAAACAGGTTTTATTCTCATCAATGCTGGTGGAACTGATTTAGATACAACCTACCCTGTAGAAAGTTGGCAAAAAATCATTGTAGCTTGCCAAGAAAAACAACCAGATTTACCTGTTGTTGTCATTAAAGAAGCTGATAATGAGTCGTTTGTGCTTTCAATTTTAGAACATTGTCACAATATTAAAGTTACTTCCCCCGATGATATTGGCAAACTAACAGCCATTATTGGTGGCGCTAGTTTAATGTTGTCTGTAGAAAATAGTCTTCTGCAATTGAGCATAGCAGTAGAAACATATACAATAGCTTTGCTTAATTCTACGGATTCAGAAAAAAAATTATTACCCACAAGTGAAAAAGTCTTAACTATTACCTCACCCACTGGAAAACTAGCGGATATTACACCCCAAATAGTCTTAGAAAAAATTTGGGGAAGTTAGCTATGATCAATTTTGGATTTTAGATTCAAAATCAACTAGCAGGAGTCAGGAGGAAATTTTTTCCCTGTCACCTGTCACCTGTCACCTGTCACCTGTCACCTGTCACCTGTAACCTGTCACCTGTAACCTGTCACCTGTAACCTGTCACCTGTTCCCTTTCCAATTAATTAGTTTTTTCAATCATTTCAAAGAAAGCATCATCTAATTCATAGCCCAGAATTTGCGCTAAGGATTTGAGTCGAGATGGACTCACAATATCTTGTTTGTACAACCAATCACTTAAAATAAAGATTTTGTGCATCAAAAATATTTCTAAGGCTTCGGGGTTGTACTGGATACCTTCTTTAGAACTAAACTGATGAGGTACTAACATTGCTGCATATCTAGATAATTCTCCAGCTTTCCAGTCTAGTAAAAATGGCAACCAGGGATATTTAGCATCAAGACGCACAAACCACAGTCTTACCTCGGGAATTTCCGATAACTCCCGTGGATCATTTTCTTCCCGTTCATAATTAATTTCTAGACGTAGTTGCTGTTCATAGGAGGAAATATTTCCGGCTTGCAGTAGTGGTTCAATCACCATTAAGGCAGGTGATACATCTAAACTATAAATAGAATCGTTGTTGAGGGTGATTGTGATTGTCATGGACTGATAGATACTTACTCAACAGTGTTGACAATTCACAGTAACAGTTTTTTAACCACTTGAGGTAGACATTGGGAGGAATTTTAAGATAAAGTTGTTATGAGTTTGTTTTAGATTCAGAACATTATAAATTAGTAAGCAGGCAAAAGGCAAAGTGTTCTTTAATTTTGCGGGAGTGAGTCCTGTCGTGAGGGTATTTTGAATTGATTTCCAATTTCTAGAATTCACAACCTAAAATATGTACAAGCAAGGAAGTTGTCTTAAACCTATTCGTTCCTTAGAAGATGCTTTGGATAGGTGTCAAATGTTGGGAATGCGTATCAGTCGTCAGCGACGCTTTATACTGGAGTTGCTTTGGCGAGCAAAAGAGCATCTTTCTGCTAGGGAGATTTATGATCGACTCAATCAAGAAGGTAAAGAAATTGGACATACCTCAGTATATCAAAATTTAGAAGCTTTATCTAGCCAGAGTATTATAGAGTGTATTGAACATGGTGATGGACGATTATATGGAAATAATAGTGATTCCCATAGTCATGTTAACTGTATAGATACAAATCAGATTTTAGATGTGCAGATAGAACTACCTGAAGATTTGTTACGTCAAGTAGAAGCGCAAACGGGGATTAAGATTTCTGAATATACTATTAACTTTTATGGTTATCGTGACAAAATGAATGATTAGAAATTGAGAATTTAAACTAGCCTAAAAATCAGGAATCAAATCTTTTGTGAAAATGAGCGATCGCCTATTACAATTCTTATTAATTGACCCAGATCCAATTTTCCGTTTAGGACTAAAGGTAACACTCGAAGCTATTCCTAATTTACAAGTTATAGCAGATGTTGCCACAGATACCGCAGCTTTACAGGTTTTAGCAGAAGTAAATTCCCAGCAAATTAAATTAATCATTTTAGAATTAGAGAATGAACAATTGGGTTTGCAGTTCTGTAAACAACTAAAATCCTTGTATCCCCATCTACCTATATTACTTTTAAGTTCAAAATCCCAACCAGAAATGCTCATTGCGGCCAAAGCAATAGGAATAAATGGTTATTGTCCTAAAGGGATATCAATTTCTCAATTAGTCCCCATTCTTCAAGAAGTAGCTAATGGTGGTTATTATTGGTTCACAGAACCAGTAATGATTAATTCTCCTTTGCCATTTGCTAAGTTACGAAATAATTTACAAAATTCAGGAATTGATAATATTAATCAAGCCATTAATCTAGTTACAGAGAAATTAAAAACACCAGGAATACCCTTATTAGATAAAGCAATTTTAGCAGGACAACGACGGGAACTTTTAGCCGCTCGTTGGGTTGTTA
The DNA here is from genome assembly GCF_028330045.1 of Aphanizomenon sp. CS-733/32. NCBI lineage: Bacteria > Bacillati > Cyanobacteriota > Cyanophyceae > Nostocales > Aphanizomenonaceae > Aphanizomenon > Aphanizomenon sp. CS-733/32. The sequence continues at coordinate 14,711 of NZ_JAQMSE010000172.1, read as the reverse complement.
ATCACTTATTGACGATACCACAAGAAAGACAAAAACTACCACCAAAAAACCAATTACTATCCCTAAATATTCAAAACCAGGATAATATTATTAAATCTGATTTGGAACTACTACCATCAGTTAACATACCACCTATAGTTAGTTGTCGACAACTGCAATCTGAATTATTGACTTTATGTTTAAATAAATTGCAATTTTCTTTAGAAAATCTCACTAATACACCTTTAGAAATTGATATTCTCCGAGAAAATAAAAAGCGAGAGTTGCTTTATATTATTCTGAGGAAATTTTTTACTCAGGTGGAAGAAATACATACTTTTAATTTCGATGAAAATCAGCTATTTAATTTACAAAATCAGATTTATCTAGATTTATGGAAATTTGCTATTACGGAATTTTTTGGTAATTATTATCGGATTATTTTAGATAAACAAGAAATAAATTTAGTCAATTTTTTATTAGATAAAACTACAGATTTGCAAACAGAAATTATTAATAAAGTGCCGTTATTATTTGAGTTATTGTCTTATTTGCTGCTACTAACAGATTTATGTATTGATAATGTTTCTTACCCAGCAGGAACTAAAGAATCTCAATCTCAAGCATTATTAATTTTAGAAAATTTATTGATTCATATAGCTAATGCTGTAATTCAACCATTACTAAATAACTTAGCAGACGAGGAAAGTATTAAACAAAATTTTTATAATTGGCAAATGATTTCTACTAGGGAAATTGAGAAATTCAGAAATAATTTGTCTTGGAAATATCAATTATATCAATATATAACTGAAGCACAAACTATTTTTGAAAGTCGCTATGAGTTCTTTATTTTTTCCCCGCGAGGAATTAGGAAAACATCAATTTATGCCCCTCGAAATCAAGAATTAGCTCAACTTTCCGGTATTCCTTTAGGGGTAACATTAATACTGGAATTTCGGGATGCTATTTCTCCACGTATACAATCATTGGTAGGGTTTTTAGGAACTGGAATTGTTTTCGTTCTTACTCAAATAGTTGGTAGAGGTTTAGGTTTAGTTGGTCGAGGTATTTTACAAGGAATTGGTAGTGTTTCTTTATCAGAAAAAGGACAACGGAAGAATAGATAATAGGAGTTACGCACTATAAATTCCAATCACGACGATAATTAAAGAAACTTAGTAGCAATTCTGAAAAAGTATGGTTTTGATTAATTCTCTGTCTATGCCATTCTCGCACTATTTCCATAAGAATTTCGGAAAAACTGGGATAAACAGGTGATAATTTAGCCAAATACTGAATTTTCATATTTTGTGAGATTGCTAAACTAATTAAATTAATTAATTCTTCTGCTGCTATTCCCAATATAGAACATCCCAGAATTTTTCCATTTTCCAAAACTACTAATTTACAAACACCTGTAATTTCTGCTTGTATTTGTGCCGCCGTGGCTGTTTTAAAATATTGCTTAAAAACTAAAACTTGCTTTTGAGAATATTGGTTTTTAGCTTGTTTTTCTGTTAAACCAACTTGTGCTACCCTGGGCTGAGAATATATTCCCCAGGGAACAAATTCATAATTAACTTTTAGTTTGGGAAAGAATAGGGCATTTTTGACAGCAATATTAGCTTCATAATTACCAATACTCTGAATATCATAACCACCTAGCACATCACCACAAGCGTAAATTCGATGATTTGTAGTTTGTAATTTTTCATTGACAACCAAGCGGTGTTGATGCCATTTTACTCCTACCGCTGGTAAATTCAGATCCTCTAAATTTGGCTGTTGTCCAGCACCAATGAAAATTTCATCGGTTTCAATGGCTTGATTTCCAGCTTGTACCCATTTCTTATGATCTATTTGTCGGACTTGGGTAACTTGAGTTTGTGTTAAAATCCGTACACCATCAATTTCTAATTGTGCTGTTAGTAATTTGGCTATTTCTGTATCAAGACTAGGCAAAATGCTAGAATATTTGACTATTAATGTGACTTGACAACCACATCTGGCTAAAACTTGGGCTATTTCTATACTTTGAGGAACACCACCAATTATCACCCAATTTTCGGGTAATGTGGTTTTTTCTAAAGATTGCCAAATATTAGCTAAAGTTAGATATTTAATAGTATCTAATCCTGAAATATTAGGAATTAATGGACGAGAACCATTAGCGAGTAAGTAAGTACGACTATATAACCGTCTTTCATTAACTGTAAAACTTAATTGAGGAGAAGATTGAAATTGACCATTGCCAACAATAATATCAACTCCTTGGGCAGCTAAATTCTCTGCTGAATTTATTTGATTAATATTTTTGGCAACAGCATTTGCATACAACAATCCTTTGTTTAAATTTAAAGATTCTGGATTTAATTGAATATTTTTTTCGTAAATTCCTAGATTTGCTAAATTATAATATTTCTGAGTAATTTGACTAATTTCACTAAGTATGTATTGATAATTCAAATTATAGTTATGAGAAAAATCTGCGCTAATAATCAAGGCAACTTTAGCGTGTAGCCGAGTAGCACTTAAAGCCGCTTGGTATCCAGTAATACTGCCACCAATAACAACGATGTCGTAATCAATATTTGTCATTTGTCATTAGGTAATTTTATTCTTCCTTCTCCCTTCTCCCTTCTCCCTTCTTCCTCCTGATAGCGCAGCGTTAGCCATACTCCTGAATGGGCGCAGGCCCTGCGCCCCTACCGCCTGAACTCCTGCTATTGATTTTGAATTGTTTCAAGTGCTGTTAATAGGCATTGATTATCAGCTTTTGTACGGACTGCGACGCGGAAAAAGCGATCGCCTAATTCCTTAAAGCTTAAACAATCACGAATTAAGATCTGGTGTTGCTGAAGTAAATTTTGTTGTAGCTGGGAAGTAGGTCCTTGAGATTGTACCAATAGGTAGTTAACAGAGCCTTCTAGGGGGGTTAAACTAGGAATTGAGGCTAGACCTTGAAATAGTTGATTTCTCGCCCCTGGCAGCCATTTCCAGGTGAGATTTTGAAATTCTGTATCTTGGAGGGCGGCGATCGCTGCGGCTGCTGCTAAAGTATTTACAGGCCAAGGATCTCGCCATGATTTCCACTTAGCTAAACGTTGAGGGTGAGCGATCGCATATCCTAATCTTAGCCCTGGTAAACTGTAAAATTTGGTGAGCGATCGTAAAATCACCAAATTCTCGTATTCCTGCACCAACCCAATTAAACTTTGTTCCGCTGCCGGTGGCAAAAAATCCATAAACGCTTCATCTACCACCACCAAAGCAAACTTTTTCAAATACGGTAAAACAGATTCCCGCAAAAATAACTTTCCCGTTGGATTATGGGGGTTATTCAGCAATAACCCAAAACCTGAAGTTTCCAATCCGAAATCTGGCAACAGAGACATATTCCCCTTTCCCCTGGACAAATCCACAGGAAACTCCAGAACTTTAGCATTATCAGCCGCAAGCGTGCGGTAATAGTCGCCAAAAGCTGGAGTTAGTACAACCGTTGCTGCTAATTGTGCTAATTCTCTACCCACCAAGGTTAATAATTCTGCTGAACCATTACCCGGCAAAATCCACTCAGTAGGTAATTGATGAAAATGACTCAGAGCAAGTCGTAATTCACCATACTCTGGGTCAGGATAATTCCTCAAACTGCCTAGTTGAGACACAATCGCCGTAATCACACTATTTGGTGGTCCCAACGGGCTGATACTGGCAGAAAAATCCACAATAGCATCAGGGGAACAGCCAGCCAGTGCTGCTGCCCAAGCCAAGTTTCCCCCGTGTGCTTGTTGTGGCATCAAAAATATCCTTCTTATAACCGAACTTATTCTTTTGGCTCTTTTGGGGGCGCTACTCTTTCTCTAAACAGTTTTCCAGCAGAGAAAGCGGGAACTCTGGTAGCGGGAATTTCCATTTTTTCGTTCGTTTTGGGGTTACGTCCTTCACGGGCTTTGCGTTCCCGTGATTCAAACGAACCAAATCCCACTAATGTCACTTTATCACCGGAAGAAACCGCTTCCACAATAGTTTCGATGGCAGCGCTCAAAACTTGGTCAGCCTGTTTCTTGGTAACATTAGCCTTTTCAGCTACTGCATCAACTAATTCGCCCTTGTTCATATCAAACTCCTAAAGTTTTATCAGAGATTATTTCTCAGAATGCACCATTAAAGCATCTTTACGTAAATCTCTGTTTGTAGAAATACAAAAATCGTTCCTTGAGAGTATTTACACTCAAAATCGCTGCAAATACGATTGACTTGACTTTTCAATGAATCATTCTAAGGTGTTGTCGCCCGAAGTGGATAGATGAAACTATTAATTTATATAGATTTCAGGATTTTTTTGCTTTTTCACCTCTTTCTTGTAATTAAAATACCCTATTTATTAGAAATAAATACTTAGTTGTCAGTTGTCATTTCCCTCTGCCCCTTACCTCTGGCTTTGAGAACTCTGCGGAGTCGGTCTGGACTCAAGTAAACTTGTCGCTCAGATGCTAATTTTTTGGCTAGTTGTTTAGAGTTATAAGTCTGAGGTTCTTCAACTAGACAGTTTTCTAGGTACTCTAAATCATTTTCTGAATAGCGGGGTTTTCCGCCTCGACCTGGAGCATCCCATAATCCGGCTAAACCCATCTTTTGCCAACGATGTAGGGTCTGACGGACTGTAGAAACTGCCCAGTTTAAACCTTGAGCAATTTGTTCGTTATTTAATCCACGAGCATTTAACAGTAGAACTTGAGCGCGGTCTTTTGTCCGCTGAGGAACATCCTTAGCTTTTCTCAACTCTTCTAAAGTTAATTTTTCTTCATCACTTAACAAAATTTTCAGTCGGCATCCCATAATCCTTTTAATCTAAATTAATGTATTTGGTATACTGATGTGTATTTTGGGCAGCATATTTGTCAACGTTCCCATGTTAACACATTACTTATGGGTTTTGTCAAGACTTTATGAGCTTTAATATAATTACAAATATTCTGTATGCTCTGTATTTATTAGTGTATTAATATACAACAATAACTTAAATTAAAAATAGCTTATCTGTTGCCTTCCAGACTTACTATTTCGCTTTTATTGTGTAAACCTACTGAATAGATTTTCCTAGTGTTCAGTCATCAAAAGACAACTTGCGCTATTAGCAAGGAACTTGAGTTCCTTGCGGGATGGTTTTTTTGTTAATTTAACACTAATACCAATGCTCTTGACTCCTGAATTTGAGAAGCGAAAAAAAAGGTTTGGTGCTATAACCAAACCTCCATAATTGCTGTGCTTAACAACGTACTCAATCAATTTAGTGCTACTCTAGTCACATATCATCTTCCTATGGAATGTGTACAAATTGCTCTAATTGTGATAAATCAAGACTGCAACCTATATTGGCGCTGCAAATATTAGTTTATAGCTATAGAAATTTTTATTTAGTTTATATATTTTTAATAGTTTTGTAAAGTAACAATTTATTTAACTCAAGTTGCTAGTATAGCTTGGCGAGCAAATAGAAAGCAATCCTGATTTATTGTCATGTCTTCGGGAATTTTGCAGCAGCAAACAGAAGCATCTGATCATGATAGATAAAGAAATGATTGTCATACAATCTTAAAGTTGTCTGAATCAGGATATCCAGGATTATAGGATTTACAGGATCATAATTGTCAAAATACTTGATAAATTACTAAAATCCTGAAGAAGATCATGCTTGAGTTAAATAAATATAATGCGATTTTGTGGGAAACTCTCACAAAACTAACTCTGATTTGCGTAATTCATCATTAACTTACCAAAAACCATTGAGAACAACTACTAAAACCATAGATAGAAAATTGCTTAGATAGAAAATGAGGCAATAATTAAAGTAAATCCCATAAATCATCCACAATAATTACTCTTATACATATAATCCTGTAAATCCTCAGCAATTCTCATTTTGAAAAAAATAAAATAGGGTCTGAATCACGGATTAGACGGATTTTAGTGACTCTTATCATAGCAAACAACCTAATCCGCGCTATCAGACAATTATTCCCAAAGCATCAGATAATAATCCAAAGAAATATTTTCATCATCTCATAACTCATCGCCAAAAAAAGGTAATAAACCTATTGACATCTCATTTTAAATATGTTATTCTGAGCTTGATAAGGAAGAACTATCTTAAATAACTTTTAAAATGAAGTAGTATAAAAATCATTAAGATTCCAAAATTTCCACTAAAATTCTCAATAAATCCTCCAAGTCAGCCGGAACACGATATAAATCAAGGTCTTGAGTTACTGTCTGAGACTGACGATCAAATTTCCCAAACTGCCAAATATTGCCTGTAGAAACTGCACCATGTAAAATATTCTTGTCTGATTCAATCCATTGATCAAGAGCAATTAGTTCAATTGCTAATTGCAAAAAACCTTTTTCTAAGTCTTCATTTTTAGCTTCAACAACTAGAAAAATTTGGCAGTTTTGCATGAAATAATCTAAAGAACCTTTTAATTGATGATTAACAACAATCGGATATTCAATATTAAGCGTAGCTTGAGTATAGTGCAGCACGTCCGTTAAAACTGGAGCAATCAGAAATTCCCTTCGGGCCATTTCACTAGTTAGACTAAGACGAGGTAAAACTTCTTCAATACGTGCTTTTAGATCAGTTAAACGATCAAGAGTATGAGTAGATTGAGGCAATTTTAAAGCGTGACGTTGAAGAGAAACATTAAAATAAGCTAAAATATCTTGCGGAGCAAAGTTAAGTTTAAAATAATCAGCAAAAGTATAAGACTGATCTGGATTAATAATGTTTGTTCTTGGCATTTTATTTTTAATACCTGTTTATTGTTTAGTAATTTAAGGATTTTCTCGTTCCCATACTCTGTATAGGATTCTAGGAGTCTCTGATTATGGCTTAGGAACGCAAATTTAATAACCTGCAATTCTGATTTAACGTGGAATGGTGCGTTACGCTGTCGCTAACACACCCTACTTTTGCACTTTATTTAATTCACATTCCTTACGCCACGCTGCGCTATCAATAATAGCGGAGGCAGAACCTTGATGATAGCATTCCAAGTCTGAAACTGGGAACGAGATAATTGTCAGAATCAGGATGTCCAGGATTATAGGATTTACAGGATTATCAGTGTTAAACTACTTATTTCCATGACAACTGACAACTGACCAATGACAACTGACTGATATTAACCCTCTCTTGTCATCTATTCCCCAATTGCCTTTACAATTTAAATTCCTAGCAATTACCGGGAGTGAAAAAGTCGTTATGTTGTCTAAAAGAATCTTACCTTGTCTAGATGTCAAGGCGGGCAGGGTTGTGAAGGGAATTAACTTTGTGGATCTTAAGGATGCGGGTGATCCTGTAGAACTGGCCAAGGTTTACAATCAAGCCGGTGCAGATGAGTTAGTGTTTCTGGATATTACGGCTACTCATGAAGACAGGGACACGATTATTGATGTGGTTTACCGGACTGCTGAACAGGTCTTCATTCCCCTGACTGTGGGTGGTGGGATTCAAACATTAGAAAATGTTAAAGGTTTGTTAAGGGCAGGGGCTGATAAGGTTAGTATTAATTCGGCGGCGGTCAGAAACCCAGATTTAATTAATCATGCCAGCGATCGCTTTGGTAATCAGTGTATTGTTGTAGCTATTGATGCTAGACGTAGACTTGATCCTGAAAATCCTGGCTGGGATGTCTACGTTCGCGGCGGCAGAGAAAATACTGGTATTGATGCCCTTTGGTGGGCTGAGGAAGTCACAAAACGAGGCGCTGGAGAATTGTTGGTGACGAGTATGGATGCTGATGGAACTCAAGCTGGTTATGATTTGGAATTGACAAAAGCGATCGCTAATGCTGTGGAAATCCCCGTCATCGCTTCTGGTGGTGCAGGGAATTGTGAACATATTCACACTGCTTTAACGGAAGGTAAAGCCGAAGCTGCACTTTTAGCGTCTTTGTTACATTTTGGGAAACTAAGCGTGGCACAAATTAAAACCTATTTGCAAGAACGCCATGTTCCTGTCCGGCTTCCTACTTGAGATCAAATACAGCGACCAACTGCATCTATTGAAGACAAAACACAGTTATCCAAAACAGTGTTAAGATAAGGGTACTTCTATTAAGAAATATTAAGAAATATGTTGATTCCTATTTTAATCTTTGATGTCGCACTTGTAGCATGGTCGCTACACCTAATGGAAAAAGCTTATCAGCATAAAGAATTTTCGCTCATGCTGGCTGGTACACTAGTGGCATTAGCCGCAGCAGCAATGCTAGTAGTTTACTTTTTAATGGGGAACTGTATGAGCTATTTGTTACAAGTAACTTAGTTTGGTAATTGGTAATTGCCATTGTGGAAATCCAGTTGTTATATTAGACTAAATCAATAGTAGTTAAGGATTTAGCAACTGTGCGAGATGATTTGCAGGGATTGGATATTAGTCATGATCAACTTCAAGATGCGACTAATTTACCTGTTGATAATAAATTAATAATTATTACTCATATTATCCAGCAATTCAGTATCAAGTTGCTGAAAAAAGCTCAAAAAACAGAAATTGCTACTGTTGTTTTCGCTGGATCGGCTATTTCTGTTTGTACTTACCTATTAGTAAAACTATCATCTTTACTGTTATTAATTATTTTTATTTTATGGACAAGTGGGAGTATCCAAATATTATTATATTTATTATGGAAAGGTAAAAGTAAGTTTCTCAAGCAGAATATGACCAATTCTTTGCGGATTTTACTAAATGATGTGGAAAGATATAATTCGGTGATTAAAGCTATAGATATTAATGACCAAATTGAGGATGTCGGTAATTTAGGAGTCAGTATCCAAGAAAGAGAAAAAGTATTATTAGCACTTGAATTAACTAGAAACGATTTAATCCGCGCTTTAAAAACAGAGAGAATTTTGCGAGAAAATAAAAGTTTTATTATCACTAATACTGATTTATTTACCAATAATTTAGCCGCTTTGGCATCAATGCAAATTACTGAAGAAGCCACCGAACATGGTAAATTATTAAATGAAGCCTTGCAAATTTCCCTAGATGTACAGCGAGAAATGAAAAATTTACAAAGTCAAAGTTAAGATTTGATATATGTTTAGATGTAAAATATAGCCATAGCAATCCTATTTAAGTTGAGAACTTATCGGTGAGAGAAGGGAACAGGGAACAGGAAACAGAAGTCTTCATAAATCATTTAGGATTGCTATATATAAAATACTTTCTTCTTCTTGTTCTTTCTTATCCTGACTCCTGACAGGGCGCAGGCCCTGCGCCCCTACATCCTATTCTACAAACTTTTTAAATGAACTGGCAAGAAATTAGAGGCAATTGGGTACTTATTCCCCGTAATCCTATCGGGATTATTCATTTTTTAGGTGGTGCATTTGTCGCCACCTTACCACATTTAACTTATCGTTGGTTACTGGAAAACTTAGCGGATCAAGGATATGTGATTATTGCTACACCTTTTGTGAATACATTAGATCATATAGCGATCGCTAAATCTGTCCTCCGTAAATTTGAATATACCCTAGAAAAGTTACAAGACTCTGGAAAACTCCGCAAACTTTATCTTCCCACCTATGGAATCGGACATAGCATGGGTTGTAAATTGCATTTACTAATTGGTAGCCTGTTTCCCATCCAAAGGGCTGGTAATATTTTAATATCCTTTAATAACTTTGCCGCCAATGAAGCCATACCATTAGTAGAACAGTTCAATTCCCAATTCAATTCCCAATTAGATATTGAATTTACACCCACACCCGCACAAACTAACCAAATAGTCCAAGACAGTTACCAGATTCGGCGAAATTTATTAATCAGATTTAATAAAGATAGCCTAGATCAATCAGCAAACTTAACAATAATTTTACAACAACTCTTTCCTGATCTGGTGACAACACAAACTTTATCAGGCACTCATACCACACCTTTAGGACAAGATGTTAAATGGCAACCAGGAACTTCCTTTAGTCCCTTTGATGCTTTAGGACAATGGTTAAAGCAAGAAGTTTATCGAGATTTAAATCAATTAAAACAAGTTATATTGTTTTGGTTAAATCCCCTTTCTTAATAATCTCATGTTTGAAATCCTAATTATTGATGATGACCAATCCATCCAAATTTTCCTGAAAAGAATTTTAGAAAAACAAGGTTATCAAGTTATTACCGCGAGTACGGGAGAAGAAGGGATTCTAAGAACGCTGGATTCACCTCCAGCCTTAATTATATGTGATTGGATTATGCCGGGATTAACTGGGATAGAAGTATGTAATGTCATTAAAAAAGATCCCAAATTATCTACCACATTTTTTATTTTATTAACATCTTTAGATTCCGTCGCAGATCGAGTTAAAGGATTAGATGCTGGTGCTGATGATTTTATCTCCAAACCTATCGAACAAAACGAACTTCAAGCAAGAGTTAGAGCCGGTTTACGTCTACATCAATTAAGTCAGGATTTACAGACCCAAAAACTACTTTTAGAAACAGAATTAGCCGAAGCTACAGAATATGTAAAATCCCTTTTACCCCTACCTATAAATAACCCCCTGAGTATTCAGTTTAAGTTTGTGCCATCACGCCAACTTGGTGGAGATTGTTTGGACTATAATTGGCTGGACGCTGATTCTTTAGCTATTTACCTACTAGATGTTGCTGGTCATGGACTAAAAGCGACTCTGCCTTCAATTTCTGTACTAAATCTCCTCCGTTCCCGCGCTCTCAAAGATTTAAATTACTATCAACCTAGCGAGGTATTAGCGGCTTTAAATAATACCTTTCAAATAAATTATCAAAATGATAAGTATTTTACGATTTGGTATGGAGTTTATAATCGAGTTAGTCGGCAGTTAACATACTCTAGTGCTGGACATCCACCAGCTATTATCATTTCTGGTAACTCTCCTACTAACACAGAAGTAAAAAGATTAAAAACTCCAGGAATGCCGGTGGGGATGTTTCCTGAAGCTAAATATGTTGATGCTTATTGTCAGATTGAAAAATCTAGTACCCTTTATATTTTTAGTGATGGTGCTTATGAAATCACTCAATCCAATGGCAATCTTTGGAGTTTAGAAGGTTTTACTCAGATTTTAATTAGCTTACAGTATTCTGTTGATAATCAACTAGATTATATACTGGATTACCTAATTAAATTAAACTCTAAAGAAATATTTGAGGATGATTTATCTATTCTTCAAGTTAAATTTGATTGATCAATTAGGGTTCTACCGCTCCCCTTATGGAAGAGAATATTAATTTAATTTTCGTAGGTTGGGTTGAACGAAGTGAAACCCAACATTAGCAGGAGGATAAATAAGAGGTGTTGGGTTTCGTTCCTCAACCCAACCTACAATCAATCTTGTTTTACATAAAGGGAATAGTAGAGCCTCAATTAGCAGAAAGCAAAAGATTTTCAAATTCTTCTTGACTAGGAACAATTGTAAATTTACTATCCATCCCAGTTAATTCAAATAGCATTCTCACCTGTTCATTAATTGAACAAATTACCATTTTGATCCCTGATTCTTGTAAAGCTTTAAATGTTAAAACCAGCGTGCCTAATCCAGAACTATCCATAAAGGTAACATTATGACAATCAACTAACACAATGGATGTTCCACTGTCCATTGATTCTGTGATACTTTGTCGAAAGCTTTGAGAATTATTGGCATTGAAGCTCCCACTGATAGAAATCACTTTCACCTGCTGATTCATAATATGCTAATTTTGATTTATTTAAGAAGGTTCTGAATTTTGATTTTATTAGTATATCTTAATGTTAAATTGGATAAAGACATTTTGTACACAAAAATATTGAGCAATTTTTCATCAGGCATTTATTCCAGTTTCTCATAACACAAAATAGTGATCCTTTAGAGCATTTTTGGTAGATTGCGTCGCAAGAAACAATTATATGGGACTGACTCTAGCTCGGTATAAAAGCTGATCGTGTTGCATATAACCTGGATAACGGACTTTAATGATTTCTCCTGGTTGTGCTGTTCCCTCCAATAATTGATGAAGTTGCGGATTATAAGGAATTTGCTCACCGACGGAAGCGATCGCTTGCACGTTCCAACTCTGTAATAATCTCTCTAGGGGTTTATCTACCAAAGGTAGTATTTTTACGGCTGCTAACTGGTGATCCTCCCTGGCTCTATGTGCTGCTATTGGCCATTGTAATAGTAAAGATTCCAATACTTGTAAACTCGATCGCTGAAATTCTTGTTGTAATACTTCCCGTTGTTCTAACATTGATAATGTTAATCTTTCGTACTCAGATTGTAAATCCGTAATTTGCCTTAATAAGTTTATGTTTTGATCAGAGGAATGAGTGTTGTTGACACTTGAAAATAAACCATCAACACCGAAAGTTTCTACCAACTCAACCCAAGATATTTGTAAAATCTCTGACAGTTTTACCAATACTTCTATCCGCATCTTGGCGATTTTCCCCCTCCGCAACTGCAAAATTTGCCATTGGGAAACACCAGCAGCACGACTTAAAGCGTTAAAACTATCACAACCAACTTTTTGCATTAAATTTCGCAAATTATCAGTCAAGTCAACTTGCACCATAAAATATGGGATCTAATATATTGTTAGCTATTATACCTTTTTTTCATTATCCTCTGCTTTGGAAACTCAAAAATCACTCAATAAATCGTACTCGTAATGAGTTTGATTTGCAAATGTGCCGAAGCAAAGACGTAATGGTATTATAGAAGCGCATAAGTAAAAAATATATACAGCGAATCGCAAATCAATGACATACAGGATACAACTGCAAAGCTAAACACTGAGCCAGTTGTACATCTGACTCCGAACTCCTGACTCCTGCTATATTTGTAATCTGTGATTCTTCCTGCCGCCCTGCATCTTCTTATCATGAGTAACTTGAGTTAATTAATTTAAAACCTCTCCGACAGCATAAGGGCAATTAGAATTAGTTTGCATGAAAATATTTATTTGGCGTTCCTCCTACAGATTAATAACAACCTTGTGCTTATTGGGATTGACTGCCGCATCAGAACCCGTAAGCAAAAACCAGGATGTAAAATTGCAAATTGGTATTGTCCAACGATTTGGGGCTAAACCCACAGACAAGTTAGAATTATCTCCCACCAAAGGCGATCGCTTAACATTAAAATTTGCAGTAGGTAATCAGCAACAAACCCTAGTCACAGACAAACCCATCCAGTTAGCAACAGTTATGCAGCCCTTAACCCAAACAGTGGTTCAGGAAGTATTGGTGCTGGGTGACTTTCGCACCTTTGAAACAGCAGAAGATAAGGCTAATCGCTGGCGTTCCTTGGGGATAGAGGTGGAAATATCCCAACCAGAACGTTGGCAAGTATGGGCAAAACGGGACGTTTACAGCACTCCTTTAATTCGCCGCTTGCTATTAAAAAGTATAGAAACATCCGGTGATCAAAATGCTTACTTAGCCACCAATATTTTATCAAAAGTCCCAAAAATTACTTGGGTAGTAAATGGTAAAAATTATAGTCCCAATTATCTGGAAGTGACTGCGGGTAAGGAATTGGTCAAAGTCAGTACCGATGACAAACTCGAATTAAAGCGTGTTTACCCAGGAAAATTGACCTTGCAGCCTAACGCCTATGGGCATTACACCTTAGTGAATACCGTACCCTTGGAAACTTATGTGCGAGGAGTTTTACCCCATGAAATTGGCATAGATGCACCAATGGCAGCCCTAGAAGCACAAGCGATTATTGCCCGCACCTATGCTTTGCGAAATGTTCGCCGATTTGCGGTAGATAATTATCAATTATGTGCGGACACACACTGTCAAGTGTATCAAGGACTGAGCGGAATTGCTAAAAATACAGATCAGGCGATCGCCTCAACCAGAGGTCAGGTTCTCACTTATAATAACGAAATAGTTGATGCTTTGTATTCTTCCACTACAGGTGGCGTTACCGCTAACTTTAGTGATATCTGGAATGGAGAAGATCGTCCCTATTTAAAACCGATCATAGATACTCCTAATCAAAATCTGTGGAACTTATCACATCAGAATCTAGCAGATGATCGGAACTTCGAGAAATTCATCAATCTTAAAGCCGGATTTAATGAAAGTAAATGGGATGTCTTCCGTTGGCACAGAGAAACGGACATCAATAAAATTACCAAGGACTTGCAAAAGTTCTTAAAAGCAAAAAAAAGCCACTATAGCAAGTTCAAAACAATTCAAGCCATGTCCGTTGTTAAACGCAGTTCCAGCGGACGGGTTTTAAAACTGGCTGTGAAAACAGATATCGGCGTTTTTACCTTACAAAAAGATGAAGTCCGCAGTGCCTTTGCTGCCCCCATTAGCACGCTTTTCTACATTCGACCATTGAATAAAGGTCAAACCAGTCTGTGGGGATATGCTTTTATTGGTGGTGGTTTAGGACATGGGGTGGGTTTAAGCCAAACAGGCGCTCAGAACCTAGCCAAACTGGGTTGGTCTAGTGCTAAGATTTTGGAGTTTTATTATCCAGGAACTAAAATTAAAGGTATTAAGTAGGGCTTGCTGATAGCGTAGCGTGGCGTAAGCCATATAAACCGAAAACCTAGATATATTAAGAGTTTCCGGGGTAAAAAAGTGAATTAGGTGCAAGGAATAAGCATTGAAACCATTAAAAACCTATCACTTTCTGGAATTTGAGACTATTCTTATATCTTTCTAATTCTTCCTCCT
>NZ_JAQMSE010000171.1:0-12142 GCF_028330045.1 Aphanizomenon sp. CS-733/32 | reverse complement strand
TTTAAGCCAGACCAAGAATCAATTAGCAATGCTTGTAAGTGAAAACATAATTAATTATATGAAGTAATTTGAGTAAATATAATATTTTCTAATCATCCAAATCTAAAAATAGGAAAAACACAGTATTTCCTAAAATAGACAAATACGCTGGATGTAAAAAACAACGAATTACTTAACTATCCCCAAAAATCTGTAACTTCATATTCTAATTCCCCGATCATCTGCCGTAATAAGGGTAAACTCAAACCAATAACATTACTGTGACAACCCTCTATTTTCTCCACAAATAAACTCCCAAACCCTTCTAAAGCAAATGCTCCAGCGCATTGAAGAGGTTCACCTGTAGCTACATAAGCAAGAATAGCGCGATCGCTCATTTTCGCAAAATACACCCTAGTAACTTGACATTTAACCACAGTTTGATTTTTAGTAGTATCAATCAAAACATGACCAGTGTACAAGTCACCAAAATTACCTTGCATCAATTGCCACCGAGCGATCGCTTCATCAGCATCCCCTGGTTTACCGTAAATCCCCCCACCCATAGCCAAAACCGAATCACAACCCATCACCAACGCCGCTGGAAATTGGGAAACCACAGTTTCCGCTTTACACCTAGCCAGGGTTTTCACCAATTCCCCAGGTTCAGTTAGTTGTATTTGTGACTCATCAAAATCACTCGGACAAACTATAGGTTTAATTCCCACAGTTTGCAATAACCGACGACGAGCAACAGAAGCAGAAGCAAGGACAAATTGCGGAATTTTCATAAATTGTTGTATAAGTAATTTTTAGTTGAGAAGAAACAGGGAAAGGGCAACACTATGGCTTACTTAAAAACATGTTTTTTTGACTGGGATTTAAACTGGTGAAACTTTAGTTTCTTATCTGTTCCCTGTTCCCTGTTCCCCGTTCCCTTTTCCTTTTTTTGTAATTGATAATAGTTAATTGTCAATTACCACTATTTCTAGTGATTAATAAACAGTGAAAGAACTCACAACTTCATCAATCATCCGTTGCAACTTCTGCCAACGTCTCTCAGGAACCGAAGCATTAAAGGTAAACAGCTTACCACGACTAATAGCCACACTAGAAATATTATGTCTTTCCTGTCCATTGGGAAATTTAACCGCATATTCTAGAAAGTAGTAAATTTTCCCATTTACTTCCCTTTCAGCCGCATTGATTAACTCAGCAGTCCGATCAGAACCTACAGGAGCAAGAGCCACCTTTCCTAATTTATAACCAACTTCCGTTGGCGTTCCCAATTCCGCCAAAGTTTTACCAGAAGCAACCGGACTAATCACCACAGACACATTTTCTGATACTTCAATTAAATCGTGAAACACCACATCAGGCCCATCACCAACCTTAACCTGTAACCAACCATTTGGGTAAGAAAACTGATAACCGTCAGCACTATCTACAAACCTATTCAGTCCACCAGCCGCATTAGCCACACCAACACTACTCAAGCTGAAGCTCAACACCAATAATAAGATCAACGTAATTCTTTGCCACATTTTTTCCAATTCCTTTGATCCGTCAACAATACAAGGTAAAGATAATTGCAAGTTTTTATTTTCTCACTAATCTGGACAATCTGGAGACTTTACTTTTGTCATCCCCTTCAGCCTTGATAAGTATGTGTGCTACAATTGGACAGTCTTGCACCTTGTGGTCAAATAAAAAACCTCTTTGTTGTCAAAATAAGCCGCAAGCACATCTAAAAGTATGAAAAAAGTTGTCGTTGGTCTTTCCGGTGGCGTTGATAGTTCAGTAGCTGCTGCTATGCTGCATAATCAAGGCTATGATGTAATTGGTTTAACTCTTTGGCTAATGAAAGGCAAAGGGCAATGTTGCTCTGAAGGAATGATCGACGCGGCTGATATTTGTGAACAATTGGGTATACCCCATGAAATTGTTGATATTCGGGATGTCTTTCAAACAGAAATTATTGATTTTTTAGTCACAGGTTACAGTGTAGGCATTACACCATTGCCTTGTTCCCAATGTAACAAAACAGTGAAATTTGGGCCAATGGTGGAATATGCAAGGGAAAAATTGGCATCGGCTAAAATCGCCACAGGTCATTATGCCCAAATCCGCTATGATGACACCACTAATCGTTACCAATTATTACGAGCCGTAGACCGTAACAAAGATCAATCTTATTTCCTCTATGACTTATCCCAAGACTTATTAGGGGCAACAATTTTTCCTCTGGGTGAACTGAATAAAAGCGATACTCGCAGAATTGCCGCTGCATACAACTTAAAAACCGCTGATAAACCAGAAAGTCAAGACCTATGCTTAGTCGAAAGCAATGGTTCTATGCGGGCATTTTTAGATAAATATTTAGCTCCTCAACCTGGTGATATTGTAGATACCACTGGTAAAGTTTTGGGACAACATGATGGTGTTCATCATTACACCATTGGTCAGCGAAAAGGCTTAGGCATCGCCGCCGCCGAACCCTTGTATGTGATTGAGTTAGATGCAGCAAATAACAAAGTAGTTGTAGGCGATCGCACCAAAGGAACTCAGTCAGAATGTACAATAAATCGAGTAAATTGGGTTTCCATGGCTGAACCCGTCGCCCCCATTTGCGCCGAAGTCCAAATCCGTTATCGTTCCCAACCCGTACCGGTCACAGTCATTCCCCTCCCAGATTCCCGCGTCCGGTTAGTATTTGATGAACCACAATTCAGCATTCCCCCCGGACAAGCAGCGGTTTGGTACGACGGCGAAAAAGTCTTAGGTGGCGGAATCATCGAACAATCGTAGGGGCGCAGGGCCTGCGCCCTTTCTTTGTCCCTATAACCGCAACAGAAATTATTCCAGAAAATCGGGTTCTTGCCGCACAATCATCTCATACAAAGACTGAAAACTAAACCAACCCATCTCAGGAGAACCCACTTGGCTATAAGCTATCTTCGCATACTCCCGCTTAATCAGGCTAGGTACTCCAGCAGCTTCCGCCAATAATTGAGCTTGACAAGAACGCTCCATCGTGATAAACCACCAAGCAGCCTCATCAATAGTTTTACCTACCGTCAGCAAGCCGTGATTCTTGAGAATAACAGCTTTATTTTTTCCCAAAGTTTCAGCAACGCGCTTACCTTCTTCCGGGTCGAGAACAACTCCCGTGTAGTCAATAAATATACTGTGGTCTTCGTAAAAAGAACAAGCATCTTGAGTCAGGGGGTCAAGCAGACGACCAAGACTAGACCAGCTTTTACCATAGATAGAATGAGCATGTGCCGCCGCTACCACGTCAGGACGGGCTGCATGAACTTGAGAATGAATAGCAAAAGCAGCGCGATTTACCGGACGATTACCGTAAATTACATCACCTTGCTGATTAACTAATATCAAATCACTAACTCTAACTAAACCAAAGTGCATTCCAAAAGGATTCACCCAAAAATGTTCAGGGTATTCTGGGTCACGGGCTGTAATGTGTCCAGCAACACCTTCATCAAATCCAAATCGGGAAAATAGCCGCAATGCAGCCGCTAGTCGCTGTTGACGGTGCAATCTTTCTTCAGGAATGGAGGTAAAAGTGGGAATTTGGGGACTATTGGGTTTTTGTATAGGCTTTTCAGTCATATATACCTTTGTCGAGAATATTTTCAACAAGGAATGAATAGTTTTGAAGCTGTCAGTATATTTTAATCTAACAGGTGTTGTCCCTCGTTTTCAATCTTCACCTAAAATCATTAGGCCATAGGCCAATATTAACTCAATTGATTACGAAATTTACTCACACTAATAATCAACAACACCACAGCAAAACTAAGTGGTGATGAATAAGATTCTAAAAATATGTTGACAAATAATTTCTCAATCTCTTCTTGAGAATGACTAATTTTATGGTAGCGACTTTCTGCTCCTTGTTCTACATTTTCAGGACAATGTTCTATCCGATTTAATGTACTCTTTCCAGCCAAGGTAAATGGTTCATTCTCTTGACCAATGCTTTTTCCTAATGCCAGTGCGAACATGGGATCATGACGTAATTCTTCATGGTCATTTAAGTCTTCATATCCCATGATTAAGCCATATATCCGTTGTGTTAATAAGCTTTCTATAGGATGTAGTGTTTTATTTGGCTTTCTGTAGTCTTGGAAACACTTAGCTAACCGTGATGTTATTTGCAATTTTCGGTCTATTTCCGCAATTAAACTTAAACCTGCATCTGATGTTACTTGCCCACCCTGGAAATTAACTACTATTGGTGGGAGTTTTTCTCTTTCAAACTTGAACTGTTTTGATGTACTATCTGTTGTTAATGGGGTCATACTTTATAACTGCTAAAATGCTTTCTACATATACATTTTCGCAGGTTTTGACCCCTTTTTTTTAGTTATTTGTGAGAAATCCGGGCTTGAGGCCTTGCTTTAAATCTTCATTGGGTTTAAGCCTAATTGCCAATAGTTTCGTCATTACCAGTCTTGTTGAGATTCGCTAAATGTTCTAGGTGTCTTTTTTAAATTAAAATCAGCCGCCATTAAATCAATACCATCAATAATTTTACTAGGTTCGGCAATTCTCAAAGCCGTAAAACATTTGTCTCGATAATTGGGGTGATTTTGGAAAAAGGCGATTGCTTTTTTTAAAGGTTCAATTACAGGATAAGCTGATTCTGCCTTCTCAATAGCTGCTTGAGGAATGGGAGAATTGAGCCTTTGCATAGCCAAATCAATTAAATCTCTCGACTCTACCGAGGAATCATTCCATCTGTCAGAATTAGCTAAAAGTTTTTCCGCAAAACTGTCAATTTGATTTAAGCATGGGACAGGCGACCAACTGGGATAATCTGCTGCTCCCAATTCAATCCGTCCTTCCATAATTATCTCAAATTTAATCAGAGTTTCATTAACTACAATAGCAAATCTTATTCCGTACTGGTCAGCTTTAATTTCTCCGGGTAGCTTGAGGTTATTTTGAGTATTAAAAAGGGCATTATATTGATTTCCAGCTATTTTTTGGCGCAGTAATCGGTAGCCAGTACCAGTGGAACAGAGAAAATCTATATCCTTGCTTAATCTATATTCCCCATGATTTAAACTAACCAGAGTCCCACCGCCAAAATATGCGCCACACTCTAATAAAAAATTAGCATTTAATTGATTAAGAACAATTAAAATTTTTTGATGAAATTCCCTTTCAAACATTTTTGCTCCTAACCATGAATGATAATATTCAGCTAATTGTTGCACAAATAAGGCTTCTATTTGGCTCAAGTCGCCTAAAACTCCCCGGTAGTGCCACCCTCGTTCATATATTCTCAGCATTTCTAAAGAAGTAAGATTTTCTATATTTTCTCTTTGCCAACATAATTTTGCTAAAAACGGTAATTTTTCTGGAGTTTTAATTTGAAGTCTAATTAACATTGGGGTTATACTGGAGTTGAGGATTTTGAATATTATTTGTCATAATTGTCAATTACAGCCATATTACCATTATACCCTACATATCAGGGCTATTTCATTCTAGATTTAACCAACGAATTTAGGTATTTCTAGCCATCGTGAGATAGAATCCCTGAAGCCCAAAATGACGCATTCTCGTAACCCGCATTTCTCACAAACAATGCGATTCCTAGGTCGCGCTTCGCTATCGCAATCTATCTAATCCTTATAGCCGACATTCCGCACTTCAAAAAGTAGTATGCAAAAACTACATCTACGACTAATTAAAAGCTATAGTTTTTAAAAATTAAGTAGCCACCAATAAATAAATTATACACACCAAAAATCTATCTTTTTTATTATGTTTAAAAAGCTAGTAAGACAGTTTAATTTGAATTTTTCGGTTATTTCTATGTCCGATATTTGATGGTATTTTAATTTGTCTACTAAGTCCTTAATTTCTAATTCTGCTAAAGATTTTTGGTCAAGGAATGGTAGAATATATACGAAAAGTTAATGGAAAAACGAAGGTTGAGACAGGTTATTATATAAGTAGTTTGACAAATAATGCGAAATTACTAGGAGAATCAGTCCGCACTCATTGGGGTATAGAGAATTCTTGATTAATAGCACCTTCTTTGATCAGCTGGGCATAGCGATCGCTGTTAATTCTCGCTAATTTTACCTCTGCCTCTGTTTGCTTAACTTGAGCTTGAGTTTGTAATAATTGAGCTTTAGCCGCCGCTACATTAGATTTTGCCTGTTGAGTTCGTCCTTGGGTATCCCCCTCCGACTGTTGTAAATTGAGCTTTGCTTCCCTAATTTGACTATTAATTTGTTCAAGTTCGCTTTGCACCCTATCCACATCGGCAAATGCCTGTTGTTCATCGGATTGTGCAGACGTTACCCGTGCTTCATTTCCTCGTAGTTGCTCTTGTAACAGTTGATCATTACTGTCATCTAACTTAATTAATACTTGTCCTTTTTTAACATCCGCCCCTTCTCGCAAAGCAATTGACTCAATTCTCCCAGAACGCTTAATCCCGACTTCACCTGAGTTCGGTGTTAGGAGTTTCTCCTTCGGAGACGCTTCGCGAACAGCAACGAGATCATAAGGGTTTAAGACTCATATTTGCGGCAGTTTTCCAAAAATATCTTATGTCGAACTCAGGTATCATCAAATGGTCAGGGCGGGTAAAATTGTTCCAGGTTTGATGACAATTTGCTGTAATTCATTTTAAATCTAATAATCCTGTTTCTTTTAATTTGGGATTAAAGCGGATTTGAGTATTGACTCCCCGGTCTTTGAGAACTCCTAAAATTTCTTCTTCAACCCGCCGCGCCACATTTTTTAAAACATTGCTTTTTCCTAATTCATCAATAGCTATATTTTGATAATTATTTTCTTCTTCTGGTGTCATTAATG
Organism: Aphanizomenon sp. CS-733/32; assembly: GCF_028330045.1. Lineage (NCBI taxonomy): Bacteria > Bacillati > Cyanobacteriota > Cyanophyceae > Nostocales > Aphanizomenonaceae > Aphanizomenon > Aphanizomenon sp. CS-733/32. Next base: position 5,299 of record NZ_JAQMSE010000171.1, on the reverse strand, counting down.
CTTTCACATTTATAGGATTATTCCATTTGTGTTTATTTTCGATATTCGGAAGATCAGGATTAGCATTTTCCGTAATCCAAGCACTTTCAATAGCTTCTAAAATTGTTCGATTAGGACGTTCTATAGTTTGGACTTTTACCCAATAACAATTTTGGGGTTGACGGACTAAATGCTGCTTTAAACTTAGATAAATATCACGGGAATAGCCAATAAATTGTAGAATTTTATCCTGATTAAAAATTGCGTAAACTCCAATTTTTTCTTGAAAGGTAACTATGATTTCACCATCATGATCAATATAAGGATGATATTCCAAACTAGCTAGGGTTGGTAAGTTTATTTCTGTTGTCATAAATAAATTAGAAATTTGCTCAAAGAGTGACAATTAATTACCCGAAAATTAAAAGTTATATACAGCATCAAGAAATAATTAACCGCATATGGAAGAAGATGGACGCAGATAAACGCAGATAAATTTGCATTTCATCAGACTAGGAAAGGTTATATTGTAATCATCAACCAAAAACTTGCCACTTCTTCACCATAATCAAATGAAATTACCTTTTTTGATAGCGAAGCGCTCCGTAGGAATCCTAACTTTTTTGTTATGTGAGTTTTTTGCCCATAAAGGTGTAAATGCTAAAACTCAACCAGTCTCTAACGTCGAAGTTGAACATCATCAATCAGCAGATTTAATCACCCAACCAATCACAATTGATAGTTATTGGCATCAAATACCTCAAGTTAATTCTGAACCTGAACCATATTTTAGTATTAGCAAGCCAGAATGTAAAAAAGCAAATCCTCTTGATTATATCAAAAATCCAGAATCTTTTTTGAAATTATGCCCTAATACGAATAACTCAAATCGTAAACCTTATGAGCCAGTTGAATATCTTAAAGTTCCTCCCCTAGATTCTGGAATTAAAATCAAGTTAGGTGATTTTTAATAATGGATAATGGATAATTATTCATTACCAATTATCCATTATTTAACTAGATTTTACTCATCATCAAAATCATCATCATCGTCATCTTCTTCCTCGAAATCATCGTCCTCTTCTATAACTAGGTCGTTAATTTCATCAGCAATTAAATCATCCTCATCGAGGAGTAGTCGTTCCCCGATCTTGCTACCAAAGCCACCGTCGCCCATGCCCGGTGCATCCAGGTTGTAGAGTTTCGCTGTGCGGTCATCTAGCACCATGTCCAGTGGATCATCCACTTCGTCTAAGATGCCATTGCCCATGTCTACTACGTAATCGTCAATTACCCCTGCTTCTTCGTAGGTATTGTAGCCAGTTCCCGCCGGAATCAAGCGCCCAATGATCACGTTTTCCTTCAGTCCCCGCAGCCAGTCCGATTTGCCCTCAATGGCAGCTTCTGTTAAGACCCTGGTGGTTTCTTGAAAAGAAGCAGCGGAGATGAAACTGTCGGTGTTCAACGATGCCTTGGTAATCCCCAACAGCATGGGAGTGTATTCTGCCCTCGCCCCACCGGTAATGGCCATGGCTTCGTTCACCTGTTCTACCTGCCGTAGTTCCACCAGTTCCCCTGGTAGCATGGTGGTGTCGCCACCGTCATCAATCCGCACCTTGTTGGTCATTTGCCGGACAATCACCTCGATGTGTTTGTCGGAAATGTCAATCCCTTGGGATTGGTACACCATCTGCACCTCGTTCACCAAAAAGGTTTGTACCTTCTGCAAAGCGTGGGAAGCACAGGCATAGACCCCATCCTCTGACCCCAAACTGAAGAATATCTCCAGAATCTCGTGGGGGTTGGAGGGTCCGTCTGTCAGGGGTTGTCCGGCTACAATGTGCGCCCCGTCGGGAACAATCAGGTTTTGTCCAGGTCCTAAAGGATAGTCAGTAACAGTACCATTGGCTTCGACAATCTTAATGGCGTAGGCTTCTCTAGTGATGGATGTCACCTCATCCCCATCGCCATAGACTATCTTCACTTCCCCCGGACGACGGGCTAAAATACAGGCTTCCTTGGGTTTACGGGCTTCTAGCAGTTCCTCAATCCGGGGTAAACCTTGGATAATGTCCCCTGTCTTGGCGCGTTCAAATACCAACAACACTAAGTTATCACCCCGTTGCACCAAATCCCCATCTTCTACTTGTAACACTGCACCGGGACTGACTCGGTAAGGACGACCGACGCGGAGAGTAATGGTGTGAGAAGAAGGTGACAGGTTAGAGGTGCTACGCCACGGTGACAGTGAAGAAGCATTTCTGTCACCTATTCTCTGTTCCCTGTCACCTGCTTTCACTTCCACTACCTGCCCTGATTCAGCCGCAAATATCCCCGGCGCGATCGCACTTCCTTCCACGACCAAATCACCCTTACTGACGGTGGGCAATACATTGGTATTCACTGTCACCAAATCATTGGCACGCAATACCAAACATCGGCGCACTGTTTCCGCCCCCTGTTGCACGCCCCGAACTATGCCCCCTTCTTTACACAATATCTTCGTCCGGGCTACCACTGCCCCTGGTTCAATGGTTTCACCATCTACCACTTCCAAATTAGTTTGGGTACTGCCTTGGGTGGCATCGGCGGTAATGTCTCGGCGCACGACCAAAGACTCTAAAATCACCAACTGCAATCTTTGAATCTCTGGATCTTCTGGGTCAGCAATCAGTTCAATGTCCGCCGCCAAGGGGGAACTGCCATGTTCTCCTTCCGTGTCCTGCTCAATTTCTAGGACAATCTGTGTCCTTAGCAGTTCCACACCCTCCACCGACTTCACCCGTTCCGAATCCTTGTAGGGAATCCGTTGCACTGCCCGCAGTTGAATCGAGCGCCCAGTCTGTTGACTCACGGAAGTGGTAGCGGGAACATCAGGGTTGGTGGGGACGGCAAATTCCACCACCGGACGACTCAGCAAGCCTGGACCTTCGGGAGTTTCTACATACTGGACATAGCGCAATTCTGTGGCTACAGTCCCTTGCAGTTCCTCACCGGGTTGCAAGAAAGTATTGTCATGGGCGATCGCTGCTTCTGGATCATCCACCATCAACAGTTCACCGGGTTTAATCACCACCTCCCGCAAAATATCGTTCTTTTGGGTAATTTCCACTACCCCCCCGGTTTGGCAGAATAAATCCTGAACTACTTCAGTCCCCGCTTCCACATATTGGCCATCCTCCACCCGTAACAGGGAAATATCCTTATTCACCTCATGGGTTTCTTCTGGTATCCACAGCAGGGTTCCCCCCTGGACTACTTCATAGCCCAATTTGGCTTTCCCTTTTTTCTGGACTTCCACTTCGGCAAACTTCAGCAAGCCCCCAGTGGTGGTCCGGTACTGGTCATCAATCAATTCCGCCACTACCTGACCATTTTGCACCTTCGCCCCGGGAGTCGCCCGCAAGTTAAACTCCGATATCGCCCCATTATCAGGATTGGTGGTGGTAATCAGGTAACTATTCCGTCCTTGGGAACTCTGGATAGTCACCGCCGCCTGATCCAACACCACGGAAGCGGTAATAATCTCAATTTCCCTGGTGGCTTTCCCCGGAATTGCCTCTGGTAAGCGCACCACACCCCCATGCACTGTGGTCAATTTGGTTTCCGCTAGGACTCCATTGGTCTCCACCGCATCGCCATTTTTCACCACCAACTCTGCTCCGGGCAGTAAATTATATACATCCCCCGACAGAATCCAAATCAACCCCCCTCTAGAGGCTGTGACAGTGGTGTTACCCTGACGGTCGGTTTTTTGTTCCGCCACCACATCGGCAAACTTCACCTCACCAGCCAAGTCGGTCGCCACATCCTTGACGGCTTTTTCCGTATTGGTTCTGGTAGTTCTACCCCCCAGCGCTACCTCCGCCACCAAGTGATCTGCCAATACCTGTTGACCATTGTGGATATACAGAGTCGAACCTTGGGTAACAGCAATTTCTTGGCTTTCCCCCGTTCCTGATTTCTTATCCCCTTCAATTGTCAAAGTTCCATTGGCTTCCACATACAAGGCATCCTCACCATGACGGGTGCGATAGGGACGGGTTTGTAACTTGCGCGGAATTTTCACTGTTCCTGACACCTGCGATCGCACCTGTTGGGCTACTTCCCCCGTGAATACACCCCCGGTGTGGAATGTCCGCATGGTTAACTGAGTCCCCGGTTCACCAATACTTTGCGCCGCAATAATCCCCACAGCCTCACCGAGATCCACCATCTTGGCATGGGCTAAACTCCAGCCATAGCAGTGCTGACACACAGACCGGGCCGCCTCACAGGTCAAAGGACTGCGGACTGTTACCTTCTGAACCCCGGCTTTTTGGATAGCGATCGCCAAGTCATCATCAATGGGGGTATTCCGATGGGCAATTATTTCCCCTGTTTCTGGATGCACCACATCCTCACCGACCACCCGACCCATCAACCGTGTCGCCAGTTTAATCAGGGTTTTATTCCCCTCCACCATTGCCCCAATCGTCAACCCGCGATTAGTGCCACAGTCAAACTCCCGCACAATCACATCCTGGGACACATCCACCAACCGCCGGGTTAAGTACCCAGAGTCAGCAGTCCGCAGCGCCGTATCCACCAGCCCCTTCCGCGCCCCATAACTAGAAATAATATATTCAGTAACCGTCAACCCCTCGCGGAAATTGGTCTTAATTGGTAAATCTATAATTTCCCCCTGGGGATCTGCCATCAGTCCCCGCATCCCCACCAACTGCCGCACCTGGGAAATATTCCCCCGCGCCCCGGAAAAAGCCATCATATACACAGAGTTGAGGGGATTGGTTTTTTTGAAATGCACCACCACCTCATCCTTGAGCGCCTCTGAGGTACTATTCCAAGTATCAATTACCTTTTGGAAACGTTCAACTTCCGTAATTTCTCCCCGTTGATAGCGTTCCTCCGTCGCCAAAATTTCCGTCTCTGCCGCCTCCAGCAGTTCCTTTTTGGAAGGTGGAATCATCAAATCATCCACACTAATAGACACCCCCGCTTTCGTCGCATAGCGAAAACCCAACTCCTTGAGTTTATCCGCCATCACCGCCGTCCGCGCCGTTCCATAATGGGTAAAAGACCAGGAAATCAAGTCTCTTAATTTACCCTTGTTCACCACCAGATTGCGAAAAACTGCTTTAGTCATAATTTTTAGGAGTTAGTTGTTAGTTGAAGGAGTCAGAGGGGCAAAGGGGCGGAGGGGCAAAGGAGCAGAGGGGCTGAGGGGCTGAGGGGCAGAGGGGCTGAGGGGCAAAGGAGCGGAGGGGTAAGAGTTTAGGAAGAAAGAAGAGGAAGAATATAATTTTCTCCCCTGCTCCCC
>NZ_JAQMSE010000170.1:0-5433 GCF_028330045.1 Aphanizomenon sp. CS-733/32 | reverse complement strand
TGCAGCCTACAAAACAAAAAACAAATCTCAAAACCAAAGAACCGTGGGGCGCACGGTCTTAAAGCTCAGTTAATGTCCTCATAGAGGAGTCACTGAGAAGCCCACACTCACCTGAAAGGGAGTGTGTGGAGTACGTCACCCGGAGGATGGGTTAGCTTAGACCTTAACCCACCAACAACTGATTTCGCAAACCCTACAGACTTACTTGAGGATTTTTGGAGTAACTAGGACTTACGCATTGACAGGATCAACCAAATATGAGGTATGGGTTTCGGGCATTTTAACGTGATTTTTTGATGATTTTTGAGCGCTCGCTATTGAGCAGAAGTTAATCACCAAAAGCCTGAAACGATGGATTTTCGTTCATGCACATCATGGTGAATTTGTACAGTGCGTAAGTCCTATGAAAATATTTAGACAATTACTACTTAGTGTTTTCAGTGTCATATTCTTTGAGTATTTGGTTGCTAACTACAGAATTATGTATGAATTTATATATAACCCTCTTACGGTAAACGGGGAATCAAAAACACAAGTTCCTAATTTTTAAATCCACATATAGAAATAATATTTGATTTTTGAAAATGATGGAAGAGGGTTACATAGTGTAACCAGGAAAAATCTTACAATAGAAACTAATTATTGTCTAGTCAATTTGTGAAATTACCTGATCATCCAGTAGGTATCAATTAATTATTTCTTTATCCGGGTAATTGCGTTGACGAAGTAAATCCACACCGCGGGATGTGCCTAATCTAGTTGCACCAACCATAATTAACTCTAAAGCATCATTATGAGTGCGAATACCTCCTGATGCTTTGATGCCTACACGATCTTTTGCTATCTCTTTTAAAAGCTTCACATCAGCTACAGTTGCGCCACCATTCCAACCTGTACTAGTTTTTAAGAATGCAGCGCCAGCATCCATAGCCAGTTCCGCAGCGATTTGTTTCTCTGTATCCGTAAGCAAGCTAGTTTCTAAAATTACCTTGACAGGTTGTCCAGCTTCTTCACAAATTGTGGCAATTTCTCGGTGAACTTCCTCTGTTTTTCCCGCTTTTAACCACCCTAAATTAATCACTACATCCAACTCAGTAGCACCATTGTCTACTGCTTCTTTAGCTTCATATAACTTTACGTCCGAAGTATTTGCACCATTGGGAAAACCAATGACTGTACAAATTTGAGGATTTTTTTTATACAAAAGTTCTGCTACTTGCTTAACATAACAGGGATTCACACAAACTGCTGCAAAGTTATATCTATATGCCTCATCGCACCATTGACTAATCTGTTCTGGAGTGGCAATTGGTAATAGCAGAGAGTGGTCAATAAATGGTGCAATATCAATGTTTGGATAGTCTGCTGCCATCGTTTTTTTGGTGTAAAGTTTATTAAACTTGATGAAAATTAAAGTATTTCTTATATCTTAAACCACAATAACCTCAGATCCCCGACTTCTTTGAGAAGTTGGGGATATTAATCTTACGAACCAGTGTTTAAAAAGTCAAGAATAGTTTGCGCTAAGGCTTTTGCGGCTAAGTAGGGAACACCATTACCAACGGTTTTAAACATATTCGTAAGTGACATATTTTCTGGAAGGGAAAAATCTTCAGGTAAGGATTGAATTGCTAAGGCTTCGGCTACAGAAATGCGTCTAACTTTATAAGGATGTAAATGGACTTCATTATTACCATAGCAAGCTGTGGGAGAATAACGCCAGCGGTGCAGACGTTTGAATGATTTTTTGGAATCATCGCCTTCAGCAATAGTAGCAAATTTGATTTTACCTGCCCTTGGTTGAAAATGATGTTGAGCATTAGGATGGTTGAGAACGTGATTTTTTCTAAACCAATATTCAACGGTTAGTTGTTGAGGAATATTTTTAGGACAAGGAATTATAGAATCTTCTTGAAATGGCTGACTTTTATGCCAAGGATACGTAAATACTTGTTCTTGAGGATATAAAATATATTTTTCCCAAGGAAAAGTAAATTCATGTTTGATTTTTATGTTTTTGAGAAATTTAGCTTGAAAGCCTATTAAAATAATTCTATCTCTATCTTGAGGGACACCATATTCAATAGAATTAATTAACCGTTCTGTTAAGATATAACCGGATTTTTGTAATTTTATTTTTAGCTCTTCAAAAAATAAACGGTGTTTTGTAGTTCTCCATAACCCTTTGACATTTTCAAATAAAAAGAAATCAGGTAGATTTTGACAAATCAATTCAACATAAGCAGATGAGAGTTTACCATTATCGCCTAAATGTCCTTTGTTTTTGCCACCAATAGAAAAATCAGGACAGGGGGGACCACCAATAAAACCAATTATGTTATTTAATTTTCGGGAATCTTTGACTAATTCATTTAATTTTTGTGCTGGTGTTCCTACTATTAATTTACTTACGTCTGCGGCTTCACCTTGATGATATCCATATTCAGGTTGGGGGAGGTTGAGTTTTTCTCGTGAATAGCGATATGCGAACATGAATGGAGGGAAGATTTCGTTAATGTAAGCGATGTGATAACCTATGGTTTCAAAGCCTAAATCGAGGAATCCTGAACCGGAGAAAAAGGAGAAGATGCTGGGAGTGGACATTATTTTTTGTAATTTTCTCTTAATGTTTTAATTTTTTGTTAAATTTTGAATTTAAACTATGCTATTTGTATAATTATTTATATATAAATTTGGGAGTAAAAAAGATGTCTGTTGGTCAAGTCGTAAAGTGTGGTCATTGCCGTGGAGATGGTACGTGTCAGTGCAATGGATGTCAAAAAAAAGCAGGTCTCACTACTGGCTTTACTGTATGTTGTGCTTGTGAAGGAAAAGGCTTCAATTGGATAGGTCCACAGATTGTATATCTCCCCCCGGACACGAATAGGTAATAACTCAAATTTAGATGAGAGAAAATGAGGCTAATTTTGCATGGGATTTGAATGGAATCCTCACAAAGCGACATTAAACTTTGAAAAACATAGTGTTTCTTTCCAAGAAGCTGCAACCGTATTTAATGATCCCTTATCTGTCACCTTCCCTGATCCTGACCACTCCATTGGAGAAAGTCGTTACGTTATTATTGGCATATCCAGATTTGGACAAATTTTAGTTGTTGCACACACTGAGCGAGGAGACAATATTAGAATTATCTCTGCTCGAAAAGCTACCCGACAGGAGAGGAAGTTTTATGAGGAAGGAAATTGAGAACGAAATGGAAGATGAGTTACGTCCTGAGTACGACTTTGCTCAAATGCAGGGAGGTGTTAGAGGTAAATATATTGAGCGATATCGTCAAGGTACAAATTTAGTGCTTTTAGATCCCGATATTGCTCAAGCTTTTCCTAATGATAACGCAGTGAATGAAGCATTGAGATTATTAATTCAGATTGCCCAGCGTCAACAGTCTAACATTGCAGTACAGGGTAAAGAATAGCAAAAGCCAGGGAATTAATTCCCTGTCTAATAGCTCAAGTCTACAAAAGTAGACTAAAGATTTATTTTTGATTTTCAGTCCACTTGAGTGGACTTTGGCTATTAGTCTGCTATTTTAATCGTAGGCGGTTTAGTTGCATAGTGCAAAATTTGAATCTTTACGTTAATCAATAGATTCTATATTTTGTAATCATCTAAATCATTACTAAAATGGATAAGTTACAAAGAATATTCAGCCTATTTATATTACTATTGGTACAAGTGGCATAAAGGATAATTCCTAGAGGTTCAGATTTTACCATAATTCTGTTATAATAGGAGGCTGTGGGATTTGCTCCTAGTCTTGGTGCTTACTGCCCATTTAGTATTTTAAACCATTCGTCCGCCTAAGACTGAAGCCGTGAGTGGCGACAGGCCGATGTTATTCTTGGAGTTCTATGTCTTTTTCTAATCTCGGCTTGTCCCCAGAAATTGTCCGTGCTGTCACTGAACGGGGATATGATCAACCTACACCAATCCAGACACAGGCTATCCCTGTGGTATTGTCTGGTGGTGATATTATGGCTGGAGCGCAAACGGGTACTGGTAAAACTGCCAGTTTCACTCTGCCTTTGTTACATCGTTTGTCTGCAAATAAGGGCATTTCTAGTAATTCCCATGGATTTCCGCCAATTCGCGCCCTAATTCTGACTCCTACCCGTGAACTCGCTGCACAGGTGCAAGAAAGTGTCCGTGATTATGGTAAATATTTGAATTTGAATTCAATGGTGATGTTTGGGGGAGTGAGTATTGGTCCCCAAAAACAGAAATTGAGAACCCGTGTAGATATTTTGGTTTCAACTCCAGGACGATTGTTAGATCATGTCCAACAAGGGACTGTGAATTTGTCCCGTGTGGAAGTGTTGGTACTGGATGAAGCAGACCGAATGCTGGACATGGGTTTTATTCATGATATCCGGCGGATTCTGGCACTTTTGCCTAAACAGCGGCAGAATTTGCTATTTTTTGCAACTTTCTCTGATAAAGTTAAAACTCTTGCGGCTGGGTTACTAAATAACCCGACTATGATTGAAGTCGCACGCCGAAATGTGACTGCGGCAACGGTATCACAAAAAGTTTATCATGTGGACAGAGAACGGAAGCGGCAATTACTGTCTCATCTGATTCGAGAAAACAAATGGTATCAAGTATTAGTATTTAGCCGCACCAAGCATGGCGCTGACCGGTTGGTGAAGCAGTTGGGTGAAGATCGAATTCAAGCGCTCGCTATTCACGGTAATAAGAGTCAGGGAGCGCGGACTCACGCTTTAGCAAAGTTCAAGGATGGGACTTTGCGGGTATTGGTAGCAACGGATATTGCTGCCCGGGGTCTTGACATTAGCGAACTACCGCACGTTATTAATTACGATTTACCTAATGTCCCAGAGGATTATGTGCATCGCATTGGTCGGACTGGACGCGCTGGGGCGGAAGGTCAAGCGATATCTCTTGTATGTGTTGATGAACATCACTTGTTAGCGGATATTGAAAAACTAATTGAGCAACGTTTACCGAAAGAAGTGGTAGATGGTTTTGGAGTCAACCCGGAAATTAAGGCTGAACCAATTCCCAATGGACGTAAAGCTCCTTCTGGTGGTGGTGGAAATCAGCGGACTCGTCGTTCTGCGCCTAAATCTGCTGCTCACAAATCCTCCAGACAGTCTTCTTCACCCACAGCCGCAGGGGATAAAAAGCTTGGTTCTAGTTCTCCTACACCACGTCGTTCTAGTAAACGCAGATAACATCTAATTTTTCCTAGGTTGGGTTGTACTTTGTTCAACCCAAAACCAAAATAACTACTTAACCCAAGTTGCTATTTATCCCACATTCCGCACCCCAAACTGTCACAGATCAAAAAAGCCCTTAAAGTAGTACATAATAACTAAAGTCAATTCAAAAATTAAGATGCTTAATGAGAATAAATAGCATTAAAAGCGAAATGGTGTGATAAAGTGAAAC
>NZ_JAQMSE010000169.1:0-14046 GCF_028330045.1 Aphanizomenon sp. CS-733/32 | reverse complement strand
GCAGCCTACAAAACAAAAAACAAATCTCAAAACCAAAGAACCGTGGGGCGCACGGTCTTAAAGCTCAGTTAATGTCCTCATAGAGGAGTCACTGAGAAGCCCACACTCACCTGAAAGGGAGTGTGTGGAGTACGTCACTATACCAGATTACTAATAATTATAACCGCAAAAGTTTTTATGAGCTATACTGCAAACGGTTCATAGTTTAACCAAATATGAAACCCCTCTGGTAAACCTCTCCCCGCAACGGGGAGAGGCTTTGAACCTTGTTCTTTGTATGATAAAAAAGTCCAGCTTCTAGCCGTTTTGAGTATATTTGTGCGATGCCTGCGGCGATCGCACCTCCCACATCCCCTACCCTAAAACAGCGAACTGCTTGCAGCAGCGCTTACGCTATCGCATTCCCATATCCCCACAAGCGATCACAAATTAAATTTCTGTCAGACTATAATAAAATCAAGGGATAATCTACTGAATAATAGCCTTGTTGATGACTAAAAAAGAAAAACTATGGCAAAAAGCTAAAAATAGTCCAGAAAATCTAACTTTCGATGAATTTGAAACTCTCCTCATTCAGAATGGGTGGGAATTTAGTCGTCAAAAAGGAAGTCATCGTTTATGGTATTCACCGGGTGGCCAACCTTTACCAATTCAACCTCGTAAAGATGGAAAAGCAAAACTCTATCAAATTCAGCAGTTTTTTGAATATCAAGAGGGAAATCAGTAATGACTTTAAATAATTATAATTTTAATGGCCTTACAATTAATTTATATATTGATGAACAAGGAGATTGGTTAGCACATTTCCAAGAAATACCTAACATTTCAGCTTTTGGTGATACTCCTGAAGAAGCTTTGCAAGAACTAAAATTAGCCTGGGAGTTAGTGAAGGAAGATTATCAACAAAAGGGTAAAGAAATTCCCTTTGCTCCTGTGCGTAGAAAATTGTACTCTTCATGAAGCGATTCCTGCGGAGCGCTTCGCTATCGCACTCCCATATCCCCAAAGCGATCGCCCTCTCATATTCACAAAACGGTTTCCCAGGAGCGATCGCCCTATTTAATAAATATGATTAATCTCAAGACTCTGGGTTATTTTGTAACCATTGTTCTAAATCAGTGACAGAAGAAAAATCTAACAGAGCCTCACCCAATAATTCTAATTTCTCAATTGTTAATGCACGAATTGAGTCAATTAATGATGATTCCATTTCACCAACTCGCCGATTTAGTTGTCGTATAATTAGCTGTTGTTCTCCCCGTTCCATAGCTAGTTGTTCTGTTGGGCTAATTAAAGGCATTTTTCTTTCCTCCTCAAAATGTTTAATTTTAGTGACCAATCCTGCTTGTAATTGTTTAGGTAAAGTCATCATTGTGTCGATGATTTTAAATAACTTAATAACCTTCTCTTTTGTGAAGCCCCGGTCATAAAGTCCTCTAATTAATATCCATTTCCATTGCTCCCTTTCTGTTAAATTACTGGTGGTGGCTTTAGTCTTTAAATGCGCCATCACTATGGTAGCAAAGGGATTATCACTCTTTTCTAGTTCATGCCATTTTGATTCATAGTCTAGAATTTTAGCTATGGGGAATTTTAAACTTAATTCACAATCCAACATAGCTCTATCATAACTATTTGGTCGCCAACTAGGACTTGTATCACCTAAAATTGCTACACTTACTACAAATTGGTGATAAAGGTCGAAGGCTCGGTAATTATAAATGTACATCCGTTCTTCAAAGTTAACATCATATTGACTCTGAATTTCTATGTGGATTAAAATCCATACTTGAGTTTGATCTAATAACCAAACTTTATACAGTTTATCGGTAATTCGGTTTTTGGTTTCTCCTGAAGCTGTAATTTCTTGCAGTTCTTTATCTAAAGATTCAGGGGTTTTTGTCCAATCAATTGCTTGATGGGCTACAGGAAAGAAAAATGCTAGGAAGCTTTCAAAATATTCATTTAATGCTTCTTTCCATGATTGATCATAATTTGCTGTTACTTCACTCATTTTATTTCTATATTACAAAGAAGGGAACAGGTAACGGATAGTATGTTAATTTTGTGTGTTTTGGAGCGATGCCTGCGGCGAGCAAAGCGATCGCCATTTCTAATGTGATCATTTATTTCTCTTGGAACTTCAAATTATTTCTATTTTAGCAAGCGATCGCTCTCTCACATCTCCCAAACAGCGATTCCTAGGTCGCGCTTCGCTATCGCACCCCCACATCCTCAAAACAGCGATTCCTGCGGAGCGCTTCGCTATCGCTCTCTATCACCCCCAGAAAAAGCGAACAATTAAAATTTAGCTTTATTTTCTCTAGTAATTCTAATCAAAAATCGTAAAGCTTCATTAACAGATTCAGAATTAGGAAACAATTCGGCAACATCTGAATCTAATTTAATGATTGTATTGCCAAAACTTGTACGTTTAGCTCCCATTTTTCTAATTTTTAAACTTTTTAAATCATATTCATCTCTAAGTTCATCTTCCATTCTCTTAACCCTCTTGATAAGCTTTTAATTCTTGTTTTGTCACAAGTCTTGCACTAATAATTCTAGTTTTATCCCCTGTTTCTGTATAAGAAACTACGCTATCGCATCCCACATCCCCAAACAGCGAACTGCTTGCAGCAGCGCTTACGCTATCGCCCTCCCACATCCCCAAACAGCGATCGCATTTACTATAATTACGGAAAGGGGATCATTATTAAACAATCAGAAAGTTAGTGACTGTTTAACTTATGTTTTCCTTGTTTATATTGTTGTTGTAATTCTATATAATACTGAATTAATTTATGCGGATCATGCTGATTATTTTGAGAAATTTGATGACGGATTTCTCGAATTTGTTGCAGTACAGAATCATCAAGAGTAATCATTATTCATTATCCATTAATTCTAACGGTGTTACCAAGGCAGGAACATACAAACCTAGCATAACATTAACTCGCCTAATATGCCCGAATTTGTTAGCGTTGGCTAAGTGACGACAATTCCAAGTTAACAAGAAATCACATTTATGATAGGCTGCTAAAGCAAGATGGAGAGCATCACCTAAAGGATCATTAGGCATAACCTGATTTTGAATATAGGTTTGGACAATTTCTACAATTTCTGGTTCAATATCTATCAAAGGAATATCATTGAGAAGTTCAATAACTTCTTCTTTATTAGGAAAATTGCCTTTATTAAGTTCATCTAAAACTGCAATACTTGTCACTACTTCATATTGCTGTCTTACTGTATTCCACCAAAAACGAGTCCATTCCTTACGGGCTATCATATCCGGTTCAGTCCGAATTTCATAGTAAAAGCTAGGAATACTGGTTTCAATGTAAATTTTTGATTTCACTATGTTGAATTTATAAAGTTCCAATTCTAACACGGAAAGGGTAATCCATATACCATAATATCGCACCCCATATCCTAAATAGCGATCGCTCTCCCATATCCCAAAAGCGATCGCATCCCATATCCCCCAAACAGCGATTCCTAGGTCGCGCTTCGCTATCGCACCTCCCAAGATCCCCAAAAAGCAGCACTCCCATCATCCCAAACAACGAACTGCTTGCGCTATCGCCTATTTAGTTGAGGATGATAATGTTACCAGCGGCTGAGTAATAATTTTTCTGTTTCTAGCTACCTGTTTTTTCCTTAAATCTTTACAAATTTCATGCAAATCATAATTAAAGGATTTAGCGTGTTCTTCTCGGATTTTGTAAATTTCTTCCAATACTTCATCTTTCCACATATTTAATCTCCCATAAGTTCATAAGGTGTACAAATCGTTGGTAGTTCATATCCAGATTCAATACTAATTTGTGAGAGTTTTTCCTGGATTTGTGCATTGGCAATATGTTTACAGTTCCAGTTCCCTCCGGGACGCTTTGCGAACGCGATCGCTCCCCATCATCCCCACACAATTTCGTTCATTCATATCATGGCAGTTTTGTACAGTGCGTAAGTCCTAAAATCTTATTCATCAGCAAAATTTAACTGATAAAACTTTGAAAATTATTGTTTTAAACGGATAGTCCTAAAATCTTATTCATCAGCAAAATTTAACTGATAAAACTTTGAAAATTATTGTTTTAAACAGATTTTGTACCTCCTAACTACATAAACCGCTGTATATAACCAACACGGCTTAATTATTTGATTTAAACGGGTAGGGATCAAGCATGAGCTAAACCCCTACCAAAAATAATCCTGTAAATAAGTAGGTGAACACAATAAAACCAACCTGTGTAAAGAAAAGTAAAATCGCCCAAACCCTCTTCACTCTTGCCTCTTGCATGAGTGCCTTGCCATAACGACAATTTTCAACGCCAAACTACTTAATGTTTTGATAATGTTTAACTATCACTGTCTTAACCTATTTAATTGATCCTCCTGGATAGAATCTAACTATTGTTTTTATGTGATTTATTAAAATCACAGGGAAAATCTAAATTATGGCACTAACAACAGGAAATATCGCATTTGTTGGATATAATGCAGATGGTAATGACAACATTGCTTTTGTAGCATTAGTTGACATTAATCCCAACGAAGTAATTATTTTTGAAGATAACGAGTGGAATGGTACGGCTTGGGTTGATACAAATGAAGGTGCTTTCAGTTGGACAGCCACATCTTTAGTTACCGCAGGAACAATTGTCCGCATTGACAACATTGGTAGTGGAACAATCTCAGCCAGCACGGGAACGGTCGTGGATGCTTCTGTGTTATCACCATCACGGGGGACAAATCGTGGGATTGGTGCAGGTGATGAAATAATCTATGCTTATCAGGGAAGTGCAGCTTCACCCACCTTTATTACAGCGATCGCTAGTGGCGGATTTAATGCTACTAATGGATTACTAACCAATACAGGGTTAACGGCTGGACTAAATGCTCTGGATTTATCTACCCTAGATGATGATGCTGATGTAGGAGCTTTTAATGGACTTCGTAATGGACAGACTAACTTCGCGGCATATTTGCCAATTATCAATAATCCTACCAATTGGATTGCTCAAGATGGTACAGGGGATCAGAGTATTGATAGCACAGCCCCAGATGTGCCATTTAGTAGTACAGCATTTACATTAAGTGTGGTAGCCAGTGGAATTACTCTGACTCAAACTGGTGGGACAACCAATGTCACAGAAGGTGGGACAACGGATAGCTATACAATCGTTTTAAACAGTCAACCAACAGCGGATGTAGCGATCGCCTTAAACGCTGGTACACAGGTGACAACCAGTACCAATTCCCTCACCTTCACCCCTGCTAATTGGAATGTGGCGCAAACCGTGACAGTGACAGCGGTTGATGATGCAGTTGTAGAAGGTTCTCATAATGGTGCAATTACCCATAGTGTCACCAGTACAGATGCTCAATACAACAATATTACTATTGCCCAGATTGCAGTGGGCATTACCGATAATGACTTTCCAGTATTACCAACAGTCAATCTGGCAGTCAGTAGTAACACAACTGCGGAATCTAGCCGCAATCAAATCACCGTCACAGCAACATTGTCAGCGGCGGTATCAGGGAATCAAACCGTTACCTTAAATGTAGGGGGGACTGGGATTACTCCTAGTGATTACTCTCTCAGCACCAGAACTTTAACCATTCCTAATGGTCAAACCACTGCCACAGCTACCTTTGTCGCCACTGATGATGGTATAGCAGAAGGGACAGAAACTGCTGTATTAAGCCTCAGTTCACCATCTTCAGGAATTGCCCTGGGTACAACCACAACCCAAAATATCGCTATTACCAACAATGGTTCTAGTCTTTTAACCAAAATTGGTGGTTTCACTAGCAGCAATGGTGGCGAAATTCCGGCTTTTGATCCCATTAGCGATCGCCTGTTTGTGGTTGCTGGTTCCGTCGTCGAAATCCTCGATCTCTCTAACCCAGCTAGTCCCAGCAAAATCGGTGATTTGGCATTTAATACCAGTGGTGATCCTGATGGGACAACTGCGGGTGGTTTTACACTAATTCCCAATAGTGTGGCTGTCGGTAAATTAGGAACTGTAAGTGCGGGAATTGTGGCTGTAGCGATCGCTATTACCAATCAAACTACTGCTGATGACAATGCTGGGGAAGTTCAGTTTTTCAATGCAGCCACAGGTGCTTTTATTAGCAAGGTGAATGTGGGCTTCTTGCCAGATATGCTCACCTTTACCCCCGATGGCACAAAGGTTTTAACCGCCAATGAAGGCCAGCCTAACAATGCCTATACTACCGATCCTGTCGGTTCAGTCAGTATCATTAACCTAGCTGGTGGTGTGGCGACTCCTACCGTCCAAGAAGCATCCTTTACTCCCTTCAATAGCCAAATTAATGCCCTCAAAGCATCAGGAGTGAGAATCTTTGGACCCGGTTCATCCGTTGCCCAAGATGTTGAACCAGAGTATATTAGCTTTTCTGGGGATGCTACAAAGGCTTGGGTAACGCTGCAAGAAAACAATGCGATCGCTGTTGTAGATATCGCCACAGCCACAGTAGAGTCAATTTTGCCTTTAGGTGTCAAAGATTATAACAATAGCGTCAACACCACCAATCCTAATGCCTTGGATACAAGCGATCGGGATGTGAATGGTACTTCTGCTGGCGGTGGGAAAATCGCCATTCAGAACTGGCCAGTTTTTGGTTTATATCAACCCGATGCGATCGCCTCTTACACAGTTAATGGTCAAACCTACTACGTCACTGCCAATGAAGGTGATGCCCGCGACTATGCTGGATTTAGTGAAGAAGTCTCCGTTTCTATTCTCAATCTCGACCCCACAGCTTTCCCTGATGGGGCTACCCTCAAACTTCCTCAAAATTTGGGTCGTTTGCTAGTTACAAATACCTTGGGTGATACCGATGGTGATGGGGACTACGATCAAATCTACACCTTTGGCGGTCGTTCCTTCACAATTTGGGATAGTGCCGGTAAACGGGTTTATGATAGCGGCGCAGAGTTCGAGCGCATTACGGCTGCGGCTTTACCTGGAAACTACAATTCCAACAACGATAGTAATAACTTCGACGACCGCAGTGATAACAAAGGACCAGAACCAGAAGGTGTAGTTATTGGAGCAATTTCAGATCGCATATATGCTTTCATTGGTTTAGAGCGTGTTGGCGGTGTCATGGTCTATGAAGTCACCAATCCCAACAGCCCCCAATTTGTCCAATATGTCAATACCCGCGATTTCAGCGTTAATGCTGCCTCCGGTTTAACTGATTCCGGTCCCGAAGGACTGACCTTTATTTCCGCCAACGACAGCCCTAACAGCAAACCTTTGTTGGTGGTTGCTAACGAAATCAGCAAAACTACTGCCATTTTTGAAGTCAATACACCCAGTCGCATTAGCGACATTCAAGGTACAGGTCACACTTCACCTTTTGTCGGTCAAGTTGTGACGGCAGTTCCCGGTATTGTTACTGCTGTGGATTCCAATGGGTTTTATCTTCAAGATCCCAACCCCGATACCAATATTGCCACATCCGAAGCTATCTTTGTTTTCACCAGTAGCGCACCTACGGTTAAAGTTGCCGACTCCATTACTGTTACAGGTACAGTCAGCGAATTTACCCCTGGTGGTGTCAGCACAGGGAATTTATCAACTACCCAAATAGGTGGCAATCCTACTATTACCATCCTTTCCAGTAATAACCCTCTACCTGCTGCCACGATTATCGGTGCAGGGGGACGGATTCCACCTACACAAATCATTGATGACGACGGACTGACATCTTTTGACCCTACCACAGACGGTATTGATTTCTTTGAATCTCTAGAAGGAATGCGCGTCACTGCCAAAAACTTAGTTGCAGTTAGTCCTACCAATAGTTTTGGGGAAATTTACACCGTTGTAGATAATGGTGTGGGAGCAACAGGTTTAAGTCAGCGTGGCACAATCAATATTTCTCCCAACGACTTCAACCCCGAACGCATTCAAATTGATGCTGACAATGGAGTATTTGATTTTGTCTTCCCTAATGTCAATGTTGGGGCTAAGTTGGGGGATGTGACGGGGGTAGTGGGTTACAACTTTGGTAACTTTGAAATCATTCCCACTGAAGCTTTTGTTAGCAATATTCAGCCTTCTACCTTGCAACCGGAAGTTACGACTCTGAATCAGGGTGGTGATACTTTGGTGATTGCTACTTATAACATCCTCAACCTTGATCCTAATGATGCTGATGGTAATACAGATATTGCCAATGGTCGGTTTACAGCGATCGCTCAACAAATTGTCAATCATCTCAAAAATCCTGATATCATCGGTTTACAGGAGATTCAAGACAATAGCGGTAGTAGCAATAATGGCATTGTCAGCGCCAGCGTCACCTTGCAAACTCTCATTGATGCCATAGTTACCGCAGGTGGACCAACTTACAAATTCATTGACAATACTTTCATCACCAACAACACCAATGGCGGAGAACCGGGCGCAAACATCCGTAATGCCTACCTCTACAATGATAGCCGGGTTAGTTTAGTAGCCGGCTCTGTCAAAACCGTGCCGGCATCTTCCTTTACAGCCTTCACTGACAGCCGACTACCCCTAATTGCCGACTTTACCTTCAACGGTGAAGAAGTAACAGTGATCAATAATCACTTCTCTTCTAAAGGCGGTAGCAGACCACTTTTTGGAGTTAATCAACCTTCAGTTGGTGGTGAATCTGGTGGCAATGGACAAGAAAACAACACCATTAACGGCTCTTTAGAGCAGCGTCGCGCCCAAGCTGAAGCGGTGAAAGGTTTTGTGGATTCTGTTTTTGCCACAAAACTCAATCCTAATGTGGTTGTTGTGGGTGATTTCAATGAATTTGAGTTCATTTCTCCCTTGAACATTCTTGCAGGTAGCAACCTCACCAATCTTTCTAATACTCTGCCAGAAAACGAACGTTATACCTACATTTTCGATGGTAATTCCCAATCCCTCGATCATATTTTGGTGAGCAATAATTTGAGCAGTTCCGCCCAGGTAGATATTGTTCACGTTAATAGTGAGTTTGTAGATAATGCCCAAAGAGCCAGCGATCATGATCCCATCCTCGCTGCTTTGAAAATCGCTCCTAGCACTGCTCAATTGCCAAATGTTGATTTATCCACCTATGTCCGAGTTGGACGTTACGACCTACCCGAACCTAAGCGGACAACACCGCCTACCAACAGCTTACTGGCTCAAGAAGTTTCCGCAGTAACTTACAACTGGGATACCGATACATTGTTTGTTGTTGGCGATGGTAGCACATCCATAGTGCAAGTATCAAAAACCGGGCAATTGATCAACTCAATGACCTTAGCACCTGGTACTAGTCCCCAAGGTACAGACTTTTATGATACAGAAGGACTGACTTATGTTGGCGGCGGTCAGTTCGTCTTAATCGAAGAACGGGACAGACAGGCAAGCTTATTTACATATACAGCAGGAACAACGCTAACCAAAAGCAATGTAAAAACTGTCAAACTGGGGACAACAGTTGGCAATATTGGCATTGAAGGTATTTCCTGGGACCTGCAAACTAACGGATTCATTGCGGTTAAGGAGATTACACCAGAAGGTATTTTTCAAACAACCATTGACTTTGTGGCGGGAACTGCCAGTAATGGTTCGTCTACCACAGTTAACTCAACTGACCTTTTCGACCCAGCAAAAGCTGGTATTGCCGACTTCGCCGATGTTTTCGCATTGTCAAATCTGTCAGCTTTGAACGGGAAAGCCGATTCTAGCAACATCCTGATATTAAGCCAAGAATCAGGCAAGATTGTCAAGAGCGATCGCGCTGGCAATATCTCCAGTTCACTCACCATCGTCTCTGACCCTGGAAATCCCTTATCCATAGCCGACCAACAGCACGAAGGTCTGACAATGGACAAAGATGGTTATCTCTATATCGTCAGCGAAAATGGTGGTGGTGACATTGATCATCCCCAGCTTTGGGTCTATGCCCCCTCCACAGCCATCAACCAAGCACCCACCGCTGTGGTATTGAACAACAAAGTCAATGAAATCGCCGAAAACACCAGTACCAGTCCCGCCATTAAAGTTGCAGACATCACCATCACCGACGATGGACTAGGGACAAATACCCTCAGCTTGACGGGGACAGATGCCAGTTCCTTTGAGATTACGAATAATGGTTTATTTATCAAAACTGGAACTACCCTAGATTTTGAAACCAAGACCAGCTATAGCGTCAACGTCAATGTAGACGACACAACCGTTGGCAACACCCCAGATGCAACCACAGCATTTACCCTAGCTGTCACTGACGTGGTAAATGAGACACCCACCAATAGCAGCATTTTCATCACCGAAGTAGCACCTTGGAGCAGTGGTAACTCACCCGTGGCCGCAGATTGGTTTGAACTAACCAACAAAGGTACAAGTGCCGTAAATATCACAGGCTGGAAATTCGACGATAACTCCAACAGTTTCGCATCTGCTGTCGCCCTGAGTGGTATTACAAGCATCGGCGCAGGTGAATCTGTCATCTTCATCGAAGGTGCTACCATCAACACCAATTTCCGCCCTAACTGGTTTGGTGCAAATCCCCCAGCTAACTTACAGATCGGTAACTACACTGGTTCAGGCGTGGGGTTGAGTACAAGTGGTGATGCCGTAAATATCTATAATGCTATCGGTGTTCTCCAAGCTAACGTCGTTTTTGCTGTATCACCAGCAGGCCCCTTTGCCACCTTCGACAATGCCGCCTTATTAAACAACGCCACGATCTCCACACTGAGCGCGGCTGGAGTCAACGGCGCGTTCGTAGCTGTCAATTCCAACGCGGAAATCGGCTCTCCCGGCAGGATTAACGCCCCTGCCACCAGTGGAATTACTCTGACTCAAACTGGTGGGACAACCAATGTCACAGAAGGTGGGGCAACGGATAGCTATACAATCGTTTTAAACAGTCAACCAACAGCGGATGTAGCGATCGCCATTAATCCCAACAGTCAATTAACGACTTCCGCAGTCACACTCACCTTTACGCCCGCTAATTGGAATGTGGCGCAAAATGTGACAGTGACTGCGCTTGATGATGTCCTTGTGGAAGGTTCTCATAGTGGTGAAATTACTCATAGTGTCACCAGCACTGATGCTCAATATAACAATATTACTATTAACCCCATTGTAGTCAGTATTACCGATAATGTCAACGATGCACCGACATTAGCAAATACAATTGCAGATCAAAACGCCAAACAAGGTGACGCTTTCAGTTTCCAAATTCCCACCAACACCTTCACAGATATTGATGCTGGTGATGTTCTGACCTATTCAGCAACCTTAGAAAATGGCAATGCTTTACCAAGTTGGTTAACCTTTAATCCCACAACTCGCACCTTTAGCGGTACTCCCACCAATGATAATGTAGGGAATTTGAATGTTAAAGTCACAGCTACAGATAAAGCCGGAACATCTGCTAATGATATTTTTGTAATTGCAGTCGAAAACATCAACGATGCACCGATTTTGAGTAATGCGATCGCCGACCAAACAGTTAAGGTCAATTCTACCTTTACATTTACACTACCCAAAGATACCTTCTCAGATCCAGACGCAGTTAATCCCTATAAAAACCTCGTCATCTTTGGTGATAGCCTCTCAGATACAGGTAACTTCTACAAAGCATCCGGTAACACCTTTCCAGCACCACCTAATTATCAAGGACGTGCTTCTAATGGCTTAATTTGGGTTGATTACCTTGCACCAGATTTACAATTTACAAACCCATCAATTCAAAACTACGCCTTTTTTGGCGCAAATACAGGTGTAAGCAACACTTTTGGGCAAATAACCGTACCTGGATTACTCACACAAATTCAGCAATTTACAACTGTAAATGCCAATTCCATTGGTAAAGATGGACTGTATGTAATTTGGGCGGGTGCTAATGATTTTCTAAATCTTGCCACAGATCCTACTCAAGCTGTGACTAATGCAGTTAGGAATATTAGTAGTGCGATCGCAACTTTAGCCGGATTAGGTGCTCAAGAAATTATTGTTGGCAATTTAGCCGATTTGGGTGCTACTCCTTTGAGTATTGCTGGTAATAATGTAGCTAATGCCAAAGCAATTTCTCTTGGCTTTAATACAGCTTTAAACCAAGCTTTAACTAACTTAGAACCATCCCTAAATGTTAATTTATCTTTGGTAAATATTTTTGGCTTGAGTACAGCAGTTCAGACTAATCCTGCTAATTACAAATTCACTAATATTACCCAACCTCTAATTACGGCCACTAATCCAGTTAACCCTGATCAATACGCTTTCTGGGACGATGTTCATCCCACCACAAGACTGCATCAGTTAGTAACAGATACATTTGAAAATACACTGCTCAATGATGGAGTAATTCCTGATTTAATTAAATATTCAGCAACTTTAGCTGATGGTAGTAATTTACCAGATTGGCTGAATTTTAACTCCACAACTCGCACCTTTAGTGGTACTCCCAACACAGGAAATGTCGGTAAATTAGATGTCAAGGTAATTGCTACAGATAAAGCCGGAGCAACTGTCAATGATATCTTTACTCTCGCAGTCAACCAATCTACAACTGTAGGAACTCCAGGAGATGATAAATTAATTGCTACTCCTGGTAGTCAATTCGATGGTCAGAACAATATTGTCTTTACAGGTGCAGGTAAAGATGAGGTAGACCTGTCCACTGTATCTGTTTTTTCCAACTCAGGTGATAATATCGTTGATCTGGGTAGCGGTAACGATACTATCTTTGTCAACAAAAACGATAGAGTTTTTGGCAGTGATGGTAATGACACCTTTTTTGCTCAAGATAGCCAAGGTGGCAACCGCATATCTGGTGGTGTGGGTGATGATACCTTCTACTTGGGTAGCAATGACCGCGCTTTGGGTGGTGATGGTAAAGATATCTTCAGAGTTAGTCTTGGTGGTGGTAACTTAATTTCCGGTGGTGCTGGTACTGACCAATTCTGGATTGTCAACGCTGAACTACCCAAAGCTACTAATACCGTGCTTGACTTCCAACTGGGTACGGATGTTATCGGTATTCAAGGTGCTGTTAGCTTAGGTATTACCACCTCTACACTCCAGTTCAATCAAGTTGGTGCAGATACCGCGATTGTCTTCAACAATCAAACTTTAGCGACTCTGACTGGGATTCAAGCCAGTAGTTTGAGTTTGACAGATTCTAAACAGTTTGTCTTTGCTTAGAATCTAATTCACTCATAGGGGTTTAGCGCAATGCGTTAAACCCTAACTGGGCAAAATCTTTGTGGTTTGGTTTGCATCTTTTTGATCGAAACCCACTGTGAAAAGTGTAATCAATCTCAGGAATCTGGGTTATTTTCTAACAATTCTTCTAAATTAATAATTGCTCAAGAACGTTACGCTTAATGATTATATTAGGAGACGAAAATCTTTTAAGGAAAGAACTCAAACATTTTTTTAAAATTAGGGGAAATATTCGTTATTAAGAATATCTTCAAGACTAAAAAGACATTGCTTTGGAAAAATCTCACCAGGTAAACCTGTCTTTTGCATTGCTTGTCTTCTAGCTTTAGTATAAACCTGTTCTAAACAACTCAGGCAATAGTTGTTGTTTTGGAGCGAAAAGAAAATTCCAACTCATCACGGAAGTTAGAGATTTCAATTTGCCAACCTCGTTGACAGGTTTCTTTTTCAGTTTCCCAATAACAACAAAGCAAAAGATGGATTAATAACTGCTTCAAATAACTTTCTACTTTGCGTCTTTGTTCTATTCCCAATGCTTCAATTTCTTCTGCTAAATGCTGCCAATCTAAATTATTAATATCTCTGTTTTCTAGCTGTTTGAGTGTGTTTTCTATCCACAGATAATGATCTGTTTCATATAGTGTTGATTGTAGATGTGTGGAAATTGTTGTGGTCATACTTTAGAGGATGTTTGAAAAGTTTCCGGCGATTAGAAATCGCTACTACACAAACAAAGTCCACCTGCGTGGACTAACGAAAAATCAAGGCTTTTGAACCCACGAAGGTGGGTTTCGTCTGTGTAGCTGCGACTTCTAGT
>NZ_JAQMSE010000168.1:0-16598 GCF_028330045.1 Aphanizomenon sp. CS-733/32 | reverse complement strand
CATTTTTTCTTCTGAATTTATTGTCAATACCTTATTAATTTCAATTTGTTGGCAATTTTTATATTACTGTCTATATTTATTGCCAACTTAGTTATGTGTTTATATTTAAGCTGTTTCTGTTACTTATTACACTCATGTCTGCACTACAAAATGAAGTGCGGAATGTAGGTTATAACCAAAGCCAGTAGGGGCGCAGACCCTGCGCCCAAAATAGGGTTATCCCTTAGATTTAGGCAAACTCAATCGTACGCACAAAATCTAAAATAGCTTTTTTCATTTTTTTCGCCTCTTCCTTCATAGAACCAGGCACTTCCCCATTTAAAAAGCTGCGTTGACTGCTAACTATATACAAACATTCATTATTAACAAAAGACAACAGTCCTCTATAGGCATCTAATCTAATGCCATTGCCATTAGTTTCTTGTTTGGATATAGTTGAACCTTGAGGCATATTTACTAACACATAGTAATAACTTTCTAAAGTATCTTGGAAATATTCTTTATGTTTCACTTCCGCCGTAGGAACATGAGAAATAATTGCTTGAGGAACATATTTATCCACCAAAACTCTATGCAGATATATCTCATCTTCTTGGCAATCTAGATCATCAATTTCTTCTAGAGAGAGTGGATAATAATCAATTCTGAGTAAAGTCCCAGCATCGTCCGAAAAACTCACCATTCCATCCTCAGCTTGCAGTTTTCCCCCCTGTTCAGAATTTACAGGAATAGGAACTATAAAGTTACCTAAAGGTGATTGATAAAATTGTTCACCAGCTTCATTAAAAATAACTGCTTCATATTCTTCTTCGAGATATTCTTCCTCGTCCCCAGCTTCTATTGAGGCAATTATTTCTTTGATGATTTCTTCTGCTTCTGCATCATCCAGTTCTAAAGCTATTTGTAGTTGTTTTAGAAAAACCTTTTTATTGGCTGGAATAATTAAATTTTCGGCATCAAAAAGCATAATCACTCCAGCCGCAAAACCATCTAAAACCGCCTCACCAGAAATGGCCGCATTAGCAGCATTAAACAAAGAACCTAATCCCACCTCTCCGGCAATTTCTATGAGTCTATCCACGGTTTCTAGCATTTCTTCTTCTGAGTATTCATCAAATATCTCAAACTCCCAAAGAATATCAGCTAAACTTTCGGCATCTATGTCTTCACTGCCAGAATCAACTATGGTGGTAATCACACCAATTGCCGCTACCGCTTCTTGTTCATTCAATGATTCTTTGATTTTGTCTTTGGACTTGAAAATATAATCATACTTTGTCATAACTTCTATCTCCTCAGTTAATTTGTTGTTTGTACTCAATTACTAGGTTGAGAAATCCGGGTTTCAATATCTTCCAATGTTCGCAATAATAGGCGATTTGCCTGTAATTGCCAACCCCATTTCTGAATCCTAAAGGCTGCTACAGTCCCCCCAATAGCTGCTAATAAGCCAATGGGTTGATTCAGGGAAATACCCAATAACAAACCCAAACCAGCAATTCCCCAAAATGGCAAAGCTACGGTTTGTCTTTGCTCTTCCACAATTTCTGCAATTTTACCAGATGGTATTGTAGCTAATAATGTCGCTTTTAGTTGCCTCTGTTCCGCCAATGGTACTGATAGACTAATCTTGCGGCGGAGTTTTTCCATTTTGCGGGCATCAGTGCTATACTCCGTAAGTTCATCTTCTGCCATTTTTAACAATCGCTCTAATTGTGACATAGTAGATTAAGTTTTCTGACTGTGTTAGAGCTATTATTCTACATTTGTGGACAACAAGATCGACAACAAGATCCCCGACTTCTCTAAGAAGTCGGGGATATAAATCTGTTTTTATTATTAGTTTTTGCAAAAACCCCTGAAGAACATCATGAAAAAACCCTGGTTTCGATTAGGCATAATAGGCATATTTCTACTTTCCTTGAGCTTACGTTTTTGGGGACTAAGCCGATTTAATACTTTAGTATTTGATGAAGTTTATTTTGCTAAATTTGGTAACAACTATCTGACCCATACACCATTTTTTAATGCTCATCCACCATTAAGTCAATATCTGATTGGGTTAGGGATTTGGATGAGTCAATATATTCCTATTGGTCGAGATACTGTCAATAGTCTCACAGATTCTTTATTATCTCCTTGGAATTATCGGTGGGTAAATGCGCTCACTGGTTCATTAATTCCCGTAATCGTGACTTTATTAACTTATCAATTTAGTTATCGTCATCGGTTTGCTTTATTAGCAGGATTTTTTACAGCTTGTGATGGATTATTTTTAGTAGAATCTCGTTATGCTTTAAGTAATATCTATATAGTTATCTTTGGTTTACTCGGACAATGGTTGTTATTATTGGCATTAGATCAGCAAAAACAAAACCGTTGGTTGTGGTTAATGCTCTCCGGTATTAGTTTTGGTGCTTCTATTGGCACAAAATGGAATGGCTTATGGTTTTTAACTGCTGCTTATGGTGTATGGATAGCAGCCTGGATAATTCGCTGGTTGCAATATGAAGATCATCCATCTCGCAGTCCATTATTTTCTTATTTACGGTTTTTCAATTCTGCCAATAATTCCCCAGATAATACTATAAAATCACCCTTGCAAAATCTGACAAAAATAAATATTTGGCAAATGGGTTCTTATTTAGGAATTATTCCTACAGTTATTTATAGTCTGATTTGGATTCCTCACCTCCAACTAGATAAAAGATATGGATTTATTGAAGTTCATAAACAAATTTTGCACTTTCATCTGCAATTAGGTGGTAATAGTCCTAGCGTTCATCCTTATTGTGCTGCATGGTATAAATGGCCATTGCTAACTCGACCAATGGCTTATTATTATCAAACTGCTCAAAGTACCAAGGATTCCTTACCTGATGGTGCTGGTAAAGTAATTTATGATGTTCATGCTATGGGGAATCCTTTTTTATGGTGGTTTGGTTTAGCTGCAATGATCTTTTTAATTGGTATGGTAATCATCACAATTACGATGCCGATAATCGAAAAAAAGCGGTTATTTATCCCGAAAGATCTTACCGCTGATACTTGGATTGGCTTATTTTTAGTCATAAATTATGGGGCTAATCTCCTCCCTTGGGTGGAGGTAACAAGGTGTGTTTTTATCTACCATTATATGTCCGCGGTTGTGTTTACATTTATAGCGATCGCTTGGGTTGTTGATCAATGTCTGCTGAGTTATTATCGGCAAATTCGCGCAGTAGGTGTGACTATAACTTTTATCATTGTTGCTGCTTTCATTTTCTGGATGCCTATTTATCTAGGTTTACCTATCTCTCCTGATGGTTATAGAATGCGGATGTGGTTTGGTTCCTGGGTTTAGTCAAAAGTAGGAATAGTGAAAAATTGACCGCAGATAAACGCAGATAAAGACGGATGAATTAATCAATTAATTTCATAATTTTGTGCAGCCACACATAAAATTGAAATTGCTTAATATATATACACAAAGACTGCGGATTTAATCATCTTCTCTTTTACATTTCTTATCTATATATTTGGTGACAGCTAGTTCTTCTGTGTAAGAATATTAGGTAAGGGCAACTATAACTATGGGCTTTGCTACTACCAAAGGTACTAAATTCACAAAAATTTTTATAGGTGTGAGGAGTTTAGATTAAATCTACAGATTTTATGCTCTAAAATTATAGGGGAAGGGTTTTATGGATATCAATGTCAAGCAGCAGCATATTAATATCACGAGCTTAAAAGAAGCACCAATACATTTGGTTAGTGAAATTCAACCCCATGGAATTTTGTTAGTCTTACAAGAGCCAGATTTACAAATATTACAAGTTAGTCGCAATACTTTCAGCACTTTTGGCATATCTCCAAAGGATATGGTACAACAGGAATTAGAAGATTTATTAGATCCTTACCAAATCCAGAAAATTAAATTTTGGTTGTCAGAAGAAAATCTAGATTTTATTAATCCTACAAAAATTTGGATTAAGAAACAAGGAGATGAATATACAATATTTGATGCCACTTTCTATCGTAACTCCGAAGGGTTTTTAATCTTAGAATTAGAACCTACGGCATCTCAGGAAAATATTCCTTTCTTGAGTTTTTATCATTTAGCTCAAGCCTCAATTAATCGCTTAGAAAAAAGTCAAAGCCTCTGTGATTTTAGTCAAATTATTGTGCAAGAAATCCGCAAAATAACGGGATTTGACAGAGTAATGTTATATAAATTCTGTGATGATGGACATGGTTCTGTGATTGCTGAAGAAAAAACAGATACTTTATCATCTTATTTAGGATTACATTATCCAGAATCAGATATTCCTCAGCCAGCACGACAATTATTTCTAGAAAATTCTATCCGAGTTATTCCCGATACAAATATTCAATCATCAGCCGAACTTTTCCCTAGAATTAACCCAGTTAGCGGACAACCCATTGATTTAACTAATTCAATTCTCAGAAGTGCTGCACCATGTCATCTAGAATATTTACATAATATGGGCGTGGCTGCATCTTTGACAATTTCCTTAATTAAGGATCACAAACTTTGGGGTTTAATTGCTTGTCATCATCAATCACCCAAATATGTTTCCTATGAATTGCGAAAAGCTTGTGAATTTTTAGGAAGAATCATATTTTCAGAAATTTCTGGCAAAGAAGAAACTGAAGATTACGACTATCAGCTAAATTTAAACCATATTCAATCACTATTGGTTGAATATATGTCTCAAGAACCGAACTTTATTGATGGTTTAGTCAAAAATCAAATAAATCTGCTCAATCTAACTAATGCTGAAGGTGTAGCCATATATTTTGGTGGGAAATATACTCTGATTGGTAATACTCCTCAAGAAGAAGAATTGAATCTTTTAGGAGAATGGCTGAGAAACAATGGAGAAGACGAGGTATTTTTCACCGATTCTTTACCACAAATCTATCCAGACGCGATTAGCTTTAAAAATGTTGCGAGTGGTTTATTAGCTATCCCCATTTCTGGAAAAAATTATATATTATGGTTTCGACCAGAAATGATTCAAACTATCAATTGGGGTGGAAATCCCCATCAGGCTTTTTCAGTTGATGAATCTGAAGGAAATGTCCGTTTGTGTCCCCGTAAATCATTTGAATTATGGAAAGAAATAGTTCAATTAACATCTTTACCCTGGCAAAATGTAGAAGTTAAAGCTGCATTAGAATTACAAAAGTCTATCATCAATATTATCCTCCGTCAAGCTGATGAATTAGCCCAATTAGCCGAAGACTTAAAACGTTCTAATGCAGAATTGAGAAAATTTGCCTATATCGCTTCCCATGATTTGCAAGAACCATTAAATCAAGTCGCCAATTATGTGCAGCTTTTGGAAATGCGTTATGAAGCAGAACTAGACGCAGATGCAAAAGAGTTTATTGGTTATGTTGTCGAAGGTGTAATTTTAATGCAGACCTTAATTGATGACGTACTCGCATACTGCAACCTAGATACATTAGGAATTACTTTTCAAGTTACCGAAGTCGAAACAGCTTTAAATCGGACTTTGAAGAATTTACGTCAATGCATTGCGGAAACCTGCGCAATTATTACCCATGATCCCTTACCCGCAGTTATGGCTGATGAAACACAGTTAATCCAGCTATTTTTGAACCTCATTGGTAACGCGATCAAATTCCACAGTAGTGAACCACCAAGGGTTCATATTAGTGCGAAAAGATGGGAGGATGAATGGTTATTTTCAGTTCAAGATAACGGAATTGGCTTAAATCCGCAATTTAGCGATCGCATCTTTACCATCTTTCAACGTCTACACACCAGGGATAAATATCCAGGGACAGGAATAGGTTTGGCTATTTGTAAGAAAATAATTGAATGTCATCGCGGACGAATCTGGGTAGAGTCACAACTTGGTCGGGGTGCGACTTTTTACTTCACAATTCCCGTCAGCGATTGTAATTATGAGCGTCAACATGGCAAAAACACACAAAATCATCTTTTTAGTGGAGGACAATAAGGCGGATATTCGTCTCATTCAAGAAGCATTAAAAACCAGTTCATTACCTCATCAAGTAATCACAGTTAGGGACGGTGTGGAAGCTATGAATTACCTCCATCAAGCAGGAGAATATGCTAACGCACCACGTCCTGATTTGATTTTATTAGACTTAAATTTACCCAAAAAAGGTGGTAGAGAGGTATTAGCAGAAATTAAATCTGATCCTCAACTCAAACGCATTCCCATCGTCATTTTGACAACTTCAAAAAATCAAGATGACATTTTCCATAGTTACGACTTACACGCTAACTGCTACATTACCAAACCTCGTAATTTGAATCAGCTATTTCAAATCATCCAGAGTATTGAAAGATTTTGGTTTTCTACCGTAACCTTACCATTAGCATAAAAGTATAGCAGGAGTCAGGAAGTAGGGGCGCAGGGCCTGCGCCCAGTCAGGAGTCAGGAAGAAAAGAGAAGAAAGAATTAGGAATAATAGTCTTTTACGTGATTGCTTTTACCGTAAATTTTGTATCTCCTGCAACTGTATAAAACTACATTCGATATATTCTTGAAAACTAATTTAATAAAAGTCTATTTAACCAACAACTCGCAAAAGGTAAAACCAGGAAATGATTACCGCAACTTCCACACTAAAAATCCTCTTAATTGAAGATAACCTAGCAGAAGCCAGGTTATTGCAAGAGTTCATTAAACTCACAAAATCTCAAAATTTTGGTTTAGTTCACGTCCAAAGACTTCAAGACGGAATCAACCAATTAAATAGCCAAAAATACGACGTAATTTTATTAGATTTGACCCTTCCTGACAGTCAAGGATTATCTTCTATCCCTCAGTTACTTCAGCAAAATCCCAGCAATCCCATCATAGTTCTGACTAACACAAATGATGAAGAACTAGCCATTGAAGCAGTGAGACAAGGAGCGCAAGATTATCTAGTCAAAAGGCACGTAAATCCAGATACATTAGTACGTTCTGTGCGATATGCTGTAGAACGCAAACAATTTTTAGAAGAATTAAATCAAATTAATCAAACATTAGAAACTCAAGTTGAAGAAAAAACCACAGAACTCTTAAAATCTCAAGAAATTAATCAGCTTAAATCTGAATTTATGGCTATGCTTTCCCATGATATTCGCAATCCTTTAAACACCATTCTTCTCGCGGCTGGATTAATAGAAAAATATCAAAAAGAACTGACAAATAATTCCCAAATTGACTATGTACAACTCATCCGCTCTGCCATCAACAATGTATCACATTTAGTAGATGAAGCTTCACTAATTGGTAAATCTGATTCTGGTCAACTACCATACCAACCACACATACTCAACTTAGAAAACTTATGCTCTGAGTTAGTAAAACAATCTCAATTACCTGCCCAAGAACAACAACTGAACTTAATTTTCACCAGTTCTGAACACTGTTTCGAATTCCTGGGAGATGAAACCCTCTTAAAGCATATTATCAGTAATTTACTCAATAATGCCATTAAATATTCAATTCCCGGAGGTACAGTTCTATTTGAATTAATTAAACAAGAAAAAACCGTAATTTTGAGATTTCAAGATCAGGGAATTGGTATGAGCGAAAAAGACCAAAAAAAATTATTTCAACCATTTCACCGGGGAGAAAATATAGGCATAATTCCTGGTAGTGGTCTAGGACTAACAATCGTCCAACAGTGCGTTATAGCCCACAGAGGGGAAATTACAGTTAATAGTCAAGTAGGAGTAGGTTCAACTTTTACAGTGACTTTGCCGATATATTGAAAAATTGAACCTTTACAACCTTTATTCTTTGCGTCTTTGCGTCTTTGCGTGAGACTTAAAAAAATGAAATCATCAGCCTTTATTTAAGAGTTAAATAAAAGTTGATGAATCATTCTAAACTACCGCTTCTGCTTTTTCTGCAACTTTTTCCTTCACAGGTACATAAGGTTTTTCCGCACCTTGGGCTAAATACGCAGCTAATTGACTTTCGATTTGATCGCGGACAATTTGCCGATATTCCATAAAATGCTCAATGTGAGCGCAGGTAGAAATGTATTGTTCAATCACCTTGGGATTATGCTTGAGAATACTAAACAAATGATGCCAGAACTTCCAGCGAGTTTGGCGTTTAAATCCTTGTCGCCAAATTACAATTAGTAAGGCTCTGATAACTACCCATTCTGGCATTTTTGCCGGCGCTGTATATCTAGCTGGACCTAACATCATAAAACAGCGATAGGTGCGATCTAAATAGGCGGTAGGATCATATAAAGCACAGAAGGCTTCAATATATTCCCTAGCCAATTCTTCCAGGGGACGGGTAGGAATAAAATTCATCAATGTGGTTTGATTGATATTCCCATCTTGGTTTTCTCGCAATCTGCCCTCTTTGGTTAAACGATGCCACAGTGCAGTATTGGGTAACGCCTGTAACATAGCAAAGGTAGTAGAAGGAATAGCTGCGAGTTCGGCAAAACGGACAATGCGATCGCCTGCACCCGCTTTTTCACCATCAAAACCAATAATAAACCCAGCCATTGGCCGCAGTCCAGCCTTAATAATGGTTTCTACCGACTCAGTTAAGGAACTGCGAGTATTTTGGAATTTCTTAGTTAGTTGTAAACTATCTTCATCGGGGGTTTCAATCCCCAAAAATACCGCTTTAAAGCCACAATCAACCATCAACTCCATCATCTCTGCGTCTTGCGCCAAATCAATGGAAGCTTCGGTGTCAAAATTGAACGGATATTGATGTTCTTCCATCCAAACTTTTAACTCTTTCAGCAACAACTTCACATTTCGCTTGTTGCCAATAAAGTTATCATCCACCATAAACACACCCCGCCGCCAACCCAAATCATAAAGATAATCCAACTCGGCTAACAGTTGTGCAGGTGTTTTAGTTCGGGGTTTGCGTCCATATAATACAATGATGTCGCAAAATTCGCACTGGAAGGGACAACCCCGCGAAAACTGCACCGACATCATATCATAGGCATTAAATTCCAGTAAATCAAAGCGGGGAATGGGTGTACTGGTAACATCAGGCTTTTCAGTAGCCCGGAAAACTCCAGATTTTTCGCCCCGTTGCACAGCTTCCACAAACATGGGTAAGGTGATTTCCCCTTCATCCAGAATCAGGTAATCTGCCCCTGCTGCTTCCACTTCATGGGGTGTAGAGGTAGGATAAGGACCACCCAAAGCCACCAGCTTACCCCGTCGTTTCGCTTCCCGAATTTGCTCTAGTAAATCTTGTTTTTGGACAATCATAGCCGAGAAAATCACCATATCTGCCCATGCCCACTCTTCTTCTGTAGCAGGGCGGATGTTACGATCTACAAGCTTAAACTCCCACTCTTGGGGCAAAATTGCCGCTACCGTCACCAAACCTAATGGTGGTAACAACACCTTTCTGTCAACTAGCGCCAGAATTTTCTCATAAGACCAAAATGTGCTTGGAAATATTGGATAAACTAGCAAAACACGCATAGTATCACCCCTCACGATTTATTTGTGATCTAACTGTAACTAAAATTAAGACTATTTGACTTTTTTCTCAAGCCTGTTGTATGTGAGAATGGGGGGATTGTCAGAATCAGGATGACCAGGATTAAAGGATGAACAGGATAAAAACTGGGAACAATTAAAAAATACAAATAGTTTTGAGCTTATTCTACTCATGCAGTCTGGTCAATTAGCATCTACTCTAAGCGTTACAATTTACAAAGCACCACAAAAAGGTAAAGGTCAAAAATTATTACAGGAAGGCTTTCAAGTTGTTGATTTTCCCTATAATCCCCCCTACCTTGATGGAAGTTGCTACTTTGCCGGACAAAATTACAGAAGCATTGCTGAGGAGTTCAACGAGAGCTATCAAGAGGGGATTATTGAGGTATATATTGATCAAGCAAGCTACGAGCAGTATTTCAAATCTCTTGAGTGTCGTTATGATGAAAAAGATGGTTGTGAGCGAATTGAGATGGTTGTTCCTCAAAGTTTGTTTCCCATCCTTAACCAATTTCCACGAGTCCTTAAATTACGGTGAATATTATGGATAGTACAAGTTGGGAAAATATTAAATCTAAGTATAAGCTGGGTCAGTTTGTTCTGGGCAAAGTTGAATTTCATACACTCTTTGGCGTTTTTGTCAATGTTGATGATTCTTTAGTTAAGGGGTTGATCAAAATCCCTGACTTTTTAGATCAAGGGGGGATGACTCCAGAAATGTATCCAGAAATTGGTACAACTGTAGGCGCGGTTGTGGTTGGATATAACGAGAGTAATTGCCGCGAGGTGTATTTAAGTGCAAAACCCAGTGTACTGCATAAAGCTCTTGTGCCTTTGAAGATTCCTGCTTTAGCTAGTAAAAGCTAATTGAATTTTTTCTCAATTTATCTGTTGTATGTGAAAATAGAGAAAGAATTTTGATAACTGATTTGGTAGTGCAAGAAAATTAGACAAGTTAAGTTATTTCTAGTCCTGGTGTTCATTTATGGTATCCCATGCAGCAAACTCTAAAAGCAATTTACCGTAATGGTACATTTATTTTACAAACCGCTTGTAACTTACCAGAAAACCTGGAAGTTGAGCTTATTGTTCAATCTCCTCAAGTTATACCACCGAAAATTACTGATATTAGTGCTAGGAAAAACTTTCTAAAATCACTGGTGGAAAGAATGCAACAAAATCCTATTCCTTTTGCTGCACCTCAGTTTACAAGGGATATGTTGCATGAACGCCGTTGACACAAATATTTTGATTTACGTGAATGATCCACGTGATCCTCATAAACAGGAAATAGCCGCTTCTTTAGTATCTAATCTCATAGATGGTGTTTTAATCTGGCAGGTTGCCTGTGAATATTTGGCCGCAAGCCGTAAGCTAGAGTCATTAGGGTATGATAAATCACAGGCTTATCAATACATTCGAGATTTACAACAAGTTTGGTACACTGCTTTACCAATTTGGAATGTGATTGATCGTGCTGAGGAATTAATGAAACGTTTTAGTCTCTCACATTGGGATTCAATATAAAAAACAGTAAATTTTCTGTATAAAAACTAAAATATTTATATAATATAGTATAAAATTGAACTACTATGCTTTTAGATATGTAGTAGGTACTTCTTTGCACACCAAAGGGACTAAGGCAAAAAGGAATAATATCAATGACTGACGCAAAAAAATTCATCGAGATATTAAATAAACAAAAGTCTAATTACACCAGTCCTGAGTCATCTCAGGATATAGCTAACTCTCTTGAATCTTTATCTACAGATATTTATACGGATAGCAAACGATTTATATATGAAATGCTTCAGAACGCAGATGACGCAAGTAATAGATCAGGAAAACTTGAAATCCAAATTCAGATTATAGGACAGTATTTAGTTATTTCACATCAAGGTGAAAAGTTTACAGAAATAGATATTGAATCTATTTGTAGTGTGGGGGATGGTAATAAAAAGGGAGATGAAAATAAAACAGGTTTTAAAGGAATTGGATTTAAGTCTATTTTCTCTCATTCAGATTATGTAATTATTAATTCTGGTGATTATTGTTTTAGTTTTGATAAAAATCATTGGGAAAATTATTGGAGTAATAACTGGGGAAAACAACAAGATTGGAAAAATCAAAGAGTGAGTAAAGGAAAAGAAGCAAATGTAAAAATGCCTTGGCAGATTATTCCAATTTGGACTTATTTACCGAAAGAATTAGCTTTTGTGAAGAAATTTAATGTTTCTACAATTGTTAAATATGACGATATTGAAAAACTTCATAAAGAATTATTTGACCTTTTTTCTAATACCCAAATATTACTTTTTTTGAGAAGTCGAGAAGTTAAAGTTACTATCACTAAAGCTGTTAGCTTCACTATTGAAAAAATTAGAACCGGGGAAACAATTAAGTTAAGAAAAAATGGTCATGATATAAGTGAATGGTTATTCATATCAGTTCCACTGGATGTCGATCAGTTAACAAAAAACATAATGGAAAATGATATACGTATTCCCAAAAAGCTGAGACAATCAAATAAAACAGAGATATCTTTTGCTGTTCAATTGGAAGATGGCAAGATAAAAACGGCAGATAGAGAAAACAGATTAATATTTACTTACCTTCCAACATCGGTAAACTATGATTTTCCATTTTTAGTAAATGCAAGTTTCCTTACAGATGCAGGTAGACAACATCTGCATGAAGATTTATATTGGAATATTTGGCTATTTCAACAAATACCAATTTATCTTTTTAGATGGTTGTCAGAACTTGCTAAATCAAAATATAAAAATGAAATTCTAAAACTTATACCTCATAGGTTTCCTGGTCATTCACAATTAAAACTCTCTTTTAATGAAGGTTTGAATAAAGCAATTAGTGAAATAGCATTTATTCCTAATAAGCAAGGAGATTTGTTAAAAGTAAGTGATGCAATTTGGGATAAAACTAATATTTCGGAATTTATAAATCAAAACATCTTAATTGACTATATTAATATTAGAAGAAAAAAATCTTTTTCATATCAATCTTTAATTGCTAATTTCGATAATTTAAGCAGTTTGATTAGGTTAGGACTAACAACTTTTGATATTGAACATTTAGCAGATTTTTTTCAATCTGAAACTTTTGTAATCGAGCATAAAGTAGAAGAAAATTTTAGTTTAATCATTTTCTTGTTTGAACAGTGTCAAAAAGGAAAAAATGCTGATGAATTTAAACAAAAAATTCAAGATATACCTTTTATTTTTAATCAAAATTCAAAATTATGTAACACAGTTAATTTATTATTTGGTAAACATACAAAGGTTACTGACGAAGAAGTTATACATACCGATGTATTAACTCAAATCAAGAATAGTCAACAAATTTATAATTGGCTTTCTCTTTTAGGAGTACAAGAACCAACAGATTCATCATTCATTAGTCTAATTATTCAAGAACCTGACAAATTTATTAATCTTGAGAATGCAATTGATACAATACGCTTTATTTTCAACGCCTACAAGAAAAATATAATTACAAATGAACAGTTTGAAGAGCTTCGTAAAGTCAGTTTGCTGACAAAAGGAGGAACTCTAGTAAGTTGCGAAAATTGCTACTTATCTGATTTTTATAATCCTGATTTAATGTTGGAGAAAAAATACTCTGCTGACGTTTATGTTTCTGAAAAATATCCAGAAGGTAAAGATGAAAAAACGGAGTGGAAAGCCTTTTTTCTGAAAATGAAGGTTAAGCAAAATATCAATAAATATCAGCTTGATAAGCGTAATATTTCTTCACTTAGTGTTAGCTTTGGCAAAGAATACTTTGATATTAATGATGGTTATATTAGTAAAGCATTTAAACAAGTTGGATTTGGCTATGGCTCTCATAATCAAGTCTCTTTTGTAAGGAGTTTGAGCTTCCTAGAACAAACCGCTAATAACCAAGTTTTTGCGAAAATATTTTGGGAAAATGTAATTATATCAGGAGAATTAGACTTAACTTTCTTTCGACAAAAAACTTTTCTTATATATGGAATAGGTGAGGGATACAATAGTTATATAACTCCTATCAATACGACATATTTTGAATGGTATATAAGGAATAAGGAATGTATTCCAACTACTACAGGAAAATGTTATAAACCTGAAAATGTTTTTGTAAATAGCACTGAAATTAATGGGATTGCAGGAAACTATCTACCAGTTTTTGACTGTGTGCATACTATTTCCAATGAACTAAGAGACTTTTTTGGTTTTATCCCTAGACTGGAATTTAATCACTATTTAGAAATTTTAAAAAATATATCCAATGTTACTTTATTAACCCTAGAAAAGCAAAAAGAAAATAAAAATAAAGTAAAATTAATTTACGACAAGTTAGCATCAATGAACTTGCATAGTTCCGAAATAGAAGAAATAAGAAATTGGGGTACAAAGCATAAGCTGTTAGCTCAAGATGGTAAAACTTTTTTATATTCATCAGAATTATCTATTGTTACAGTTAAAGGGTTTAAAGCACCGAATTTAGCTTTTTGGGATGAAAATAATAAAAAAGTTATAGAGTTATTAAAGATTTTCGGTGTTTCAGTTATTGATAAAATAAAACCAGATATTAGTAATCCAGTTAAAAGACAAGACTTAATAAATAAGTTAATGGAGATTTTACCATTAATTGTAGTAGTTTCAATTGAAGAATCAAAAAGTAAAAAATACTGGGATACTGAATACAGTAGACTGCATGATCAGTTAAATAGTATAGTATTTTTTGAGGCTAGTGAAATATATTTATCTTATGGAAATGCAGAAGATAAACAAAAAAGTAGTTCTTATTCTGATGGTAAAAATTTTTATTATGTAGGTAAATGGAATAAGCCAAGAGTTTTAGATAGTCTAGTTGAACCTCTAGGAAAGTTTTTAGGTATTGAATATGGAGAAAGACATTTATCTGTTTTATTATCTGATACTTTTGAAGAGGGTATTGAATATTTAAAAGAAAAATTTGGAGATAATGTCATTGATCTTATTCCTGTTGAGTTACGAAAACCACCAGAAATAAACTCAGTACCTACACATTTATCAGAAAATCCAGAAGCTATTAATAGCAATTATTATGGTGATGATAGTGTAACAGATGATCCAGAATTAGCTAAAAGATATGCAGAATTAGGAAAACAATGGGCAACAAAATTGTATTGTTCTCACGGATATGAAGTTATAGATTCCAATGAAATTGGTTATGATTTAGTTTGCCACAAAGCAGGAGAATCTTTAAAAGTAGAAGTCAAGGCTATAACTTTTAACCGTCCTAATATTCGTTTTAATGAGACAACATGGCAACAAATGACTAAATATCAAGATACTTATGAAGTATTTATCTTTAGTCATGAACAAGACGCTACAAAAGAACTAATTCGTATTAGAAAAGCAGGATTGACTTTTCAGGAAGTATTATCTCAACTACCAAAAACAACCGCTCCCTATAATAGTGGTGAAATAGAATCCTTAATAGGTCTTCAACTTAATAAAAGTGAAGTGGGGAATGATATAATGTTTAGGTGGCATAGATTGTTAAAAAATTCAATTCATGATGCTATTGAAAAATATCAGTATGATAATGCTACATCTACTTTTCATAAACTCTAAAACAGCATGACTTAATTAGTAAAATCCATGTACTGGTAGATTTACATTTCATTAACCCACCTTTTTTGTTTGTATAAGTAGTGATGCTTGCTTGCGAGAAGGAGAGCGATCTTTATGGTTCATGTAGGATGATCAGGCGATCGCATGGGATAAACTAGAGAAGTGCGATCGCGTAAGCACTGACTTGTCAGTTCGCCATTTATTATGCTTTAGAGGTTTAGATGTATGACAAACCGTGAACAATTAATCCAAGAACTCGAAAAAACTCCTGATGATATTGTACAACTTTTACTAGATTATTTACATCGTGTGAAAGCTACACGGAAAGATCATCCTCTAGCCAAATTTGCAGGAATTTTAAGCGACGCAGAAGCAACAGAAATAAAACAATCAATTGCTGAATGTCGGCAGGTGGATAAAAATGAGTGGTGAAATTGCTTTAGATACTTCTGTTGCAGTTCGGTTTTTAAATGGTGACACTGCAATTATTGAAAGAGTATTGACGTTACCAGAAGTTATTTTACCCTTAGTGGTAGCAGGAGAATTGTTATTTGGGGCTGAAAATTCATCCCGTCCATTACAAAATTTACCGCGTTATCTAGAGTTTATTTCAACTTGTACCGTTGTACCCTTGGGAAGAGAAACAACTGCTATCTATGCTCAAACTCGTTTAATGCTGAAGCGGAAAGGCAGACCAATTCCAATGAATGATATTTGGATTGCTGCTCAGTGCTTGGAAAAAGGGTGGATATTAGTTACAGATGATACGGATTTTGATTATGTAGATGGGTTGGTATTGGAGCATTGGTAAGTGGTTAGACGGACTAAAATAATCATTAAAGTTAGTCAGCCAGCTAAGTTGATAAACTAGAGAAAACATCAGACTACCTGAGCAACTTATCTTATGTTTGCTGAAACTTCCTCAAGATATGTTACACGCAATCCTGAAATTTTAGGTGGAGAGCCAATTATTACAGGTACTCGTACATCCATCCGTGCTATTGTTGGTCTATGGCGATTAGGAATTATGCCAGAAGAAATACCTAATCATTTACCACATTTAACACTGGCACAAGTATTTGATGCCTTGAGTTTTTATCTTGATCATCAGGCAGAAATTAATGATTATATTGAACGAAATCAAGTGCCTAATGAATTGGTACATCCTGCTGTAAAGGCTGCATTAGGCACAGTATGACCATATTTGCAGCACTTTACATAGATGAGGATATGTCCGCATTAGTCGCAACCATGAATGCGTTCTCGTGGTTTGGATGTGACAACCGTTCCTGAACAAGCAACTCTCGGTAAAACTGATCTTCAACAGCTTGAACTTGCAACTTCTGTGACGTACTCCACACACTCCCTTTCAGGTGAGTGTGGGCTTCTCAGTGACTCCTCTATGAGGACATTAACTGAGCTTTAAGACCGTGCGCCCCACGGTTCTTTGGTTTTGAGATTTGTTTTTTGTTTTGTAGGCT
>NZ_JAQMSE010000167.1:0-2552 GCF_028330045.1 Aphanizomenon sp. CS-733/32 | reverse complement strand
CCTTTGATGATAATTTTGATACAAAATCGTCGAAATCTTAGGTGGCGATAGCGAAGCGCTGCTGCAAGCAGTTCGCCGATCTCAAATCCCCAAACGACCATTTTTCGTTGTGTGACAGTTTAGGGTGCGGAAGGTCGGATATAATTCATCTTTAGCAGCTTTGGCAATCACAATATCACAAAGAAATCCCCAAATTAAACCCTAAAACAGCATGAACAAACATAATTACCAGTGCTGTAGTCCCTAAATAAGCATGAACCCCACGAAACCCAGCCTTATCCCCAAAAAATCCACTCAGAGAAATTACACCATTAATCAATAACAATATCAACACCAGCGAACCAGTCCAAAAATGAGGACTTTCAAACAGTGGTTTTTGCTGCATCACCAACGATAAAACCCCACCAGTATAGCCACCTGCCAAAAATACAAACAACCAAGGAGCTAATTGACGATGAGCATTACGGCTTTGAATAGCTGCATCCTTCTCCAGCAACTTACCACGCCAACCTGTAACTCCCACAAAAGTCCCCACCACAAAAATCACAATCCCCATCATCGCTGGATGTCCCCAATGCACAACCGCTTCAGGAACACCTAGAGAACGAAACCAAGCTGCAATGGGTTCTAGTAGTTGACTCAATTTTCCTGCCATCTTCTTTACATTTCTTAATTTTAACTAATTTTAACTTAGTTAGGATTTAAGTGACATAATCGGTTATTAATAATACCTTAATATTTCTTGTGCCTCTATCTATGATCAAGATAAGAATGTCAATTTTGGGTAATTAACTCAGAATTATTAAGATAATTTAAAATTATCTTATGTTGACTACCATAAGCAATACTTGACGAGATGCCAGAATTTGAGATAGCAGGGATTTATACTTTTGGGCAACGGAGGGTAGGCGATCGAATTTTTGCTCAATCCTTGGACAAGGGGATGAAATATCGATTTTTTCGAGCGGTGAACAATAATGATGTTGTTCCTCGTGTTCCCCGTGTCAAGTTTAATCATGTCGGCAATCTCTTGTATATTGACGCGGACAAAAACCTATGTCGGCAATCTCTTGTATATTGACGCGGACAAAAACCTCCACAATGATATCTGGTGGTGGAATAAATTTAAGGATACAGTCAAAGCCTCAATTGAAGATTGAGGTAAGCGCGGTATTGATTGCATCAAAGATCACAACATGGGTTCATATCTCAAAGGGATTGAAAAAAACCTAGATAAGAATCCCATTGGCTAAGATCACTCTTCCAAAAAATGAAGGATTACTGAGAACTTTGTGCGTTACCAGTTTAAACATGGTAACGCCAACTCAGATTTCTATCTTTTCTATCTCATCCCAACAGTAGTTTTCAGCAACGGAAAACCTAACTTTTCCCTTTGCTCAACATATAAATGAGCCACCTTCCTAGCCAAGTGCCGAATCCTAGTAATGTAACGAGTCCGTTCCGTCACCGAAATCACCCCCCTAGCATCTAGCAAGTTAAAAGCATGAGAACACTTAATCACATAATCCAAACTAGGTAAAACCAATC
Organism: Aphanizomenon sp. CS-733/32; assembly: GCF_028330045.1. Taxonomy (NCBI): domain Bacteria; kingdom Bacillati; phylum Cyanobacteriota; class Cyanophyceae; order Nostocales; family Aphanizomenonaceae; genus Aphanizomenon; species Aphanizomenon sp. CS-733/32. The sequence continues at coordinate 1,004 of NZ_JAQMSE010000167.1, read as the reverse complement.
CTCGCTCAGTTAATTGATTAGCTTCCTGCTCATATAAACCAAACAAAGTCAGCAACATCTCAGGATTTGACGCTTCAAAATTATAAGTACACTGTTCAATCTCACCCTGAAGATGAACATCACCATAAGTAAGGTTATCCGTCCACTGAATCTTAGTAATTGCCTCCACTTGCTGAAGGTACATCACCAATCGCTCTAAACCATAAGTGATCTCAATAGACACAGGACGGCAATCAATACCTCCACATTGCTGAAAATAAGTAAATTGAGTAACTTCCATCCCATCCAACCAAACTTCCCAGCCCGTACCCCAAGCCCCCACCGTCGCATCTTCCCAGTTATCCTCCACAAACCGAATATCGTGGTCTTCAGGACAAATCCCTAAAGCCCGTAAAGAATCTAGATAAATTTCCTGGATATCATCTGGTGAAGGCTTAATCAAAACTTGATATTGATAATAATGCTGAAACCGATTTGGATTTTCGCCGTAACGTCCATCAGTCGGACGACGACAAGGTTCAACATAAGCCACAGCCCAAGGTTCAGGACCCAAAGCCCTTAAAAAAGTATGGGGATTCTTAGTACCAGCGCCCTTCTCCATATCATAGGGCTGGGCAATTAAGCAACCCCGCTGTCCCCAAAACTGATGCAATATCGCTATTACCGACTGAAAATTCACTATCTACTCTTCCTTGAGTCAACAATTCCTAACCCATTGTGGACTAAACCCAGCATAGTGAGCAGTTTTCAGACGAATAAAAAACAAATCCAAAAATAGTTTAAAAAAGTAGTTGACAAAGCAAAGCAAGTTCGATACATTAAATAAGTGCCTGAAGCAAAGCGAAACAAACGCCCCGCCGAAAAGCACACCGAACCTTGAAAATATTATAGTTTGAAAGCCAGAATACAACAAGTACCCTGCGTCAGAGAAAGAAAATAACCTGACCGTGGTTGTAAAAACGGTTAAGAAAGAGCTTTATAACAGACGAACCAAAATGGAGAGT